>SEHC01000390.1 GCA_004173415.1 Lysobacteraceae bacterium | reverse complement strand
TGCGAGTGCCACATGAGAATGTGTGAGGTCGCGCACACATCACGTCGTCCGATTGCATGATCACGTCTCGCCGGACATGGCGTCGATGCGATGCCATTCGTTGCATGCGAAACAACGATCCTGTCGGCATTGACAAGGACATGTACGTCATGAACTATTGAACCAAGGATGTCGGTCGCCTTGCAGGATCAGTTCCATGATCCACAGGATGATCGAGTGGTTGTAGGCCTCAGGGGAGGATGCGCAGTGTTTCCAGGGATGGAACTCATGGCTTGTGCCGATCTGGCGGTACCGCTGGAAGTGATGCAGCACGTGGTGCGTGTCGAGTCCGCACACAACCCCTATGCAATCGGCGTCGTTGGCGGCCATCTGATCCGCCAGCCGAAGAACCTCGCCGAAGCCCTTTCCACCGTGCGCATGCTGGAGAGCCGCGGTTTCAATTTTTCCCTGGGCATTGCCCAGGTCAACCGCTACAACCTCGGCAAGTACGGCCTGGATTCCTACGAAAAGGCCTTCGATGTCTGTCCCAACCTGCAGGCGGGTGCCCGCATCCTGGCCGAATGCTATGAGCGCTCGGGTCGCGACTGGGGAAAGTCCTTCAGTTGCTATTACTCGGGCAACTTCGTCACCGGATACCGGCACGGCTACGTGCAGAAGATCTACGCGTCGATGCGCCGGCACGGCGCCGATCCCGCAAGCAGTCCGTACGGCCCTGCCATCCCCGTGGTGAGCAGGCCGTCGCGTCGCAGCGTCGGCATCAGTCGATATCCGCTCCACGCCATCCCGCGGGCAGTGGAGTCCCCACAAGCGCCAGTGGTCACCGCGACGCCCACGCCAACCCACGTTGAACCGCGCCTGCGGGTCGCCACGGCGCCTGCGCAGGCCGATGCCGGCGGGCCGGTGCTCCTTCAGCCCTTTGCCAGCCAGGTGCCCGCCACGGCGTCCCTACTGCCGGATGCACGCCTGCCTGCCGCTGCGGCCATTGCCGGCCCTGCGCCTGACGAGGCATTCGTTTTCTAGTCGTGCCCCTGTTCCACCTCAAGGAAGTCGTCGTTTTCCCAACGTCCAACCAACCAAGGAGTTCCACCGCATGAAAACAGCCATCCACAACCCGTCCGCACATCACGCCGGCCAGCTGGCCTCGGGCCTGCTCTTGGCAGTGGCCTTCGCCGGCATGATGGCGATGCCCGGCCTGGCCTTCGCCCAGGACAGCTTCGGCGACGCCGAAGAGAAGGTCACCGGATTCTTCGACAGCCTCAACGCACTGCTGAACGTGGCTTCCATCGCAGTCGTTACCATCGCCGTGATCTTCGCCGGCTACCAGATCGCCTTCGCCCACAAGCGCATCTCCGATGTGGCCCCGGTGCTGATCGGCGGCTTCCTGATCGGCGCCGCCGCGCAGCTGGCCAAGATGTTGATGGGCGACAACAGCGAGCTGGCCACGCTCAACGTGGTGATGCAACAGCTGCCTCTGCTTTATGCATAGGAACGTGCTGTTCAGGGGGTGCACGCGTCCGGCGATGTTCATGGGCGTGCCCTACATGCCGTTCTTCCTCGCCGCGGGCACGTGCATCCTCCTGACCTTCTACATCAACATGTTCTGCCTGCTGTTGCTTCCCCCGGTCATTTTCGTGATGCGGCAGATGGCCAGGCGCGATGAAATGATCTTCCGCATGATCGGCTTGCGACTGCAGTTCAAGTTCAAGGCCCGGAACCTCAAGCACCATGCAGGCATGTGGGTGTTCACGCCCAACAGCTACCGCACCAGGCCTTCCCGGGATCGCTAGACGGGTGTCGCCGCCCGCATCCCCCAACGCATCAACAGAATGAGCGGATACCCCTAGGCATGTTTACCCCAGACACCCCGATCAGCGATTTCATCCCGCTGTCGACGCACGTATCGCCTTCGGTGCTGAAGACCACCGGCGGCGACTACCTGCTGGTGTGGCACCTGGGCGGGCTTCCTTTCGTGGGGCGCGACGAATGGGAGATCGAGCATCGCCACAACACCTTCAACAGGATGCTGCAGACCCTGCGCGCTCCCGATTTCGCCAATCTCGCATTCTGGGTGCATGACGTCAGGCGCAAGCGGCGCATCAGCAATCGCAGCAAGTATGGCCAGACTTTCAACCAGGAACTGTCCGACGCCTACTTCGATTCGCTGTCCTCGCAGAAGATCATGCAGAACGAGCTGTACCTGACCATGATCTACAGGCCGGTGACCACGGGAAAGCGGCTGGTGGAGAAGTCCGCCAGCATCCCGCAGTTGCAGTCCGAGCAGGACCAGGCCGTCGCCAAGATCCAGGAACTGGCCGGCAACCTGGAGGCCGTACTCAAGGATTACTCCCCGTACCGGCTCGGCATGTACGAGGCCAGCAACGGCGTCGTGTTCTCCGAGGCGCTGGAGTTCTTCGGCTACCTGCTCAACCGCATCGACGAGCCGGTTCCGGTGCTCAGCGCGCCGGTCAACAGCTACCTGCCGGTGAGCCGGCACATGTTCTCGGACAAGACCGGCGACTTCATCATCAACACCCC
>SEHC01000389.1 GCA_004173415.1 Lysobacteraceae bacterium | reverse complement strand
GTGACGCCAGCCGTTACCATGCCGGTCCCCGCAACGACCAGGTTCCGCATGAGCATCCAGGACAACCAGCGCCCGCTGGAAGCAGGCATCCATACCGATCTTGCCGGGCGCATGACCTATGGCGGCTACCTGCGCTTGGACCGCCTGCTGTCGGCGCAGCAGACCGCGTCCGATCCACCGCACCACGACGAGATGCTGTTCATCATCCAGCACCAGGTGTCGGAGCTGTGGATGAAGCTGATGATCCATGAACTGCGCGCGGCGCTGGCCTGCCTGCAGCGCGACGAGATCGACCCCTGCCAGAAGATCTTCGCGCGCTGCAAGCAGGTGCTGCGCCAGCTGACCGAACAGTGGTCGGTTCTGGAGACGCTGACGCCGTCGGAATACATGCAGTTCCGCCCGGTGCTGGGCCCGTCCTCCGGCTTCCAGTCGCTGCAGTACCGGACCATGGAGTTCCTGCTGGGCAACAAGAACGCGGACATGCTGCGGGTGTTCGCCTACGACGTCGAAGGCGAGCGTGGCCTGCGCGAGGTGCTGCAGGCGCCCAGCCTGTACGACGAATTCCTGCGCTACCTGGCGCGCAAGGGCCATGCGGTGCCGCATGCCAACCTCGAGCGCGACTGGAGCAAGCCGCACAGTTCCGATCCCGGCCTGCTGCCGGTGTTCGAGAAGATCTATGAGGACACCGACGCCTACTGGCAGGAATACGCCCTGTGCGAGGACCTGGTGGACCTGGAAACCCAGTTCCAGCTGTGGCGCTTCCGCCACATGCGCACGGTGATGCGGATCATCGGCTTCAAGCGCGGCACCGGCGGTTCCAGCGGCGTCGGTTTCCTCCGCCAGGCGCTGGAGCTGACCTTCTTCCCGGAGCTGTTCGAGGTGCGCACGCTGATCGACGGCAAGCCGGGATCGCCTGTTCAGGGCGGCTAAGTCCTTGAAAGCACGGCGTCTGTTTGACGCCAAGCGGACGCTTCGGTGATCCTCGGCCGTCCCGCGGCGCGCCGCGGACTCCTTGATTCCCGTATTTGAATGCCGAAGGGGGCACCAGAATGAGCTCGACCATCCCGAACGCCGCGGAACCCGCGGGTCCACCGCTTGCAGCCCCCGCCGGCGGCAATCCACCGCCGCCGGACTACGGCCAGTTGATGGGCCATCCCAGGCCGTTGTGGATGCTGTTCATGACCGAGTTCTGGGAACGCTTCGCGTTTTACGGCATTCGCTGGGCGCTGGTGCTGTACATCGTGGCCCAGTTCCACGGCGGCGCCGCGACCGGTGAGGCCTCGGCCAACCAGACCTATGGCGCCTACCTGGCGCTGGTGTACGCGGCGGCGATCTTCGGCGGCTACGTCGCCGACCGCATCATCGGTTACCAGCGTTCCATCCTGGTCGGCGCGGTGATCATGGCCGCGGGCCTGTTCATGATCTCCATGCCGGACGAGAACATCTTCAAGTTCGGCCTGGCCACGATCATCGCCGGCAACGGGCTGTTCAAGCCGAATATCTCGACCATGGTCGGCAAGCTCTACTCGGCCACCGACGAGCGCCGCGATTCCGGCTTCACCCTGTTCTACATGGGCATCAACCTCGGCGCGATGCTTGCCCCGATCCTGACCGGCTTCCTGGCCGAACGCCTGCTGGGCGGCACCGCCGAGATGCCGGCCTACAAGGTGGTGTTCATCGCCTCCGGCGTCGGCATGCTGATCTCGCTGGTGTGGTTCTGGTTCGGCCGTGCCCAGCTCAAGGGCGTGGGCCGTCCGCCGGAAGGCGCCGAAGGCGGCGGCCGGGTGATGATGACCGCGATCGGTGCACTGGTCGCGATCCCGGTGATCTACTTCCTGCTGTCCATGGGAGCCAGCTCGCTGCAGTGGATCCTGACGGCCATGTTCGTGGTGCTGGGCATCATGCTGCTGGTCGAGGGCATCCGCGAGGGCTCAGTCGCGCGCGACAAGGTGATCGCGCTGCTGATCATCTTCGCCTTCAACGTGCTGTTCTGGATGTTCTTCGAGCAGGCCGGCAGCTCCTTCAGCTTCCTCTCCGACAAGATCGTGGACCGTGACCTGGGTGCCGCCGGCGGCTTCGTCTGGCCGAATGCCTGGTTCCAGTCGGTGAACTCGGTGGCCATCATCACCCTGGCCCCGGTCCTGGCCTGGCTGTGGGTGAAGATGGGCAGGAGCAACCCGTCGATCCCGCGCAAGTTCGGCCTTGGCATCATCTTCAATGGCCTGGCTTTCCTGTTGCTGATGTTCGCGCTCTCCAGCCTGGTCGATCCGCAGACGCTGAAGATCCCGTTCTGGACCTTGTTCATGGTCTACGTGATCCAGTCGGTCGGCGAGCTGTGCCTGTCGCCGATCGGCCTGTCGATGACCACCAAGCTGGCACCGAGCAAGCTGGTGGGCTTCGCGATGGGCGGCTGGTTCCTGTCCACCGGCATCGGCAACAACCTGTCGGGCATCTTCGCCAGCCACGTCAGCGGCAGCGAAGGCATGACCGTGGCCTCCGCGCAGTCCGGCTACACCTTCGGGTTCTGGATCCTGCTCGGCTTCGGCG
>SEHC01000388.1 GCA_004173415.1 Lysobacteraceae bacterium | reverse complement strand
ATCAGTTCTTCCTCGTAGTCCCGACCGATCAGCGAGTAGTAGGTCTGGTTGGCGACATAGCGCGACCAGCCGTGGCGTTCGGCGACCGACAGCGACTTCATCAGGTGCCAGCCGGAGAAGTTGGAAACGCCCAGGTAGCGGATCTTGCCGGCACGCACCAGGTCATCCAGCGTCGATAGCGTCTCCTCCACCGGCGTCTTCGCGTCGAAGCCGTGCAGCTGGAACAGGTCGATGTAGTCGGTGCCCAGGCGCTTCAGCGCAGCCTCGACTGCGTTGATCAGGTGGAAGCGCGACGAGCCCACGTTGTTCGGGCCCTCGTCGAAGCGGAAAGAGGCCTTGGTGGAAACCAGCAGCTGGTCGCGCCGGCCCTTGATGGCGGCGCCCAGGATCGATTCCGATGCGCCGCCGGAATAGATGTCGGCGCTGTCGAACAGGTTCAGGCCGGCATCCAGGCAAATGTCTACGAGCCGCTTTGCTTCGCTGACGTCGGTATTGCCCCAGGCGCTGAACAGCTTGCCCTGGCCGCCAAACGTGCCAGTGCCAAAACTCAACGCGGGGACCTTGAAGCCTGAGTGGCCGAGGTGACGGTATTCCATGGGGCGGAATCCTTGGAAGGGAAGGAAGGTTAGGCAGAGTGGGTCTGTCCTATCAACACGCGCTGTTGGCTGCGACGATCAAGTGCAACCGCCCACAGCGCGACCAGCAACGCCGAAAGCGGCACCAGTGCGGCAACCCATGGCAAGGCTTCCAGGCCGGGGCCGTGCATGATCACCACGCCGCCCAGCCAGGCGCCGAAGGCATTGCCCAGGTTGAAGGCGCCGATGTTCAGGCTCGATGCCAGGCTCTGGGCCCCGCTTGCTTTACGCAGCACCCACAGCTGCAACGGCGAGACGGTGGCGAAGGCGGCCGCGCCAAGCAGCCCGACGAACAGCACCATCGCCCACTGGCTGTGCAGGACCAGGCTCATCAGCCCCATCACCGCCGCCAGGGATCCCAGGGTCGCCAGCAGTGCAGGCAACAGGCGGCGGTCGGCGAATTTCCCGCCCAGCAGGTTGCCGAGGATCATGCCCACCCCGAACACCAGCAGGATCGGCGACACCGCCGCCAGGCCAAAACCCGCCACCTCGGTGAGCAGTGGCTGGATGTAGGTGTACACGGTGAACATGCCGCCGAAACCCAGCACGGTCATCAGCAGGCCCAGCATCACCTGCGGGCGGGCCACCGCCCTGAGTTCGGCCGCGAAGGCCATGGGGGCGCTGTCGCTGCGATCCTTCGGGACAAGCATGGCGATCACCACGGTGGCGACCACCCCGATCGCGGTCACCGCCCAGAAGGTCGAGCGCCAACCATGCTGCAGGCCCAGCCAGGCGCAACGACGGCTGGTGCCGCCACGGGTCCGCGCCTTCGTCGACACGCTGGAGGAAGCCTTCGGCGACGACCCGCCCTGGGAACGCGACCTGGCCAGCTGAGCATCAGCCGGCCTGGTCGAAGGCAAACGCATCCATGGCCATCCCACCCATCTGGACCGCATGGTGCAGGCGGCTGGCGCGGGCGGCGGGACCGCCGGCGCCGAGGGCTACGAACAGGGGGTAAAGATGTTCGGTGGTTGGATGGTTGCGGCGGGCATCCGGCAACGTGGTCCAGTCGAGGACCGCCTCCACGTCCCGGCCAGCAGTTTTTCGCTCAGTGCGTCGGTAAAGGTCTGCACCCACGGATAAACAGGCGCGTCGGCCTGCTTCCAGGCGAGTTCGCCCAGGTTGTGGGAATAACCGCCGGACCCGATCACCAACACCCCTTGCCCGCGCAAAGGTGCCAGGCACATGCCGAGCCGGTAATGCCAGGAGGCGGTCTGGGCCGGGTTAACCGATAGCGCGACTTACCGGGACGTCGGCCCGGGGATACATCCGCAGCAGCGGCACCCAGGTGCCATGGTCGAGGCCGATCCCTTCATCCAGTCCGGCGCCGAAACCAGCGTGGGCAAGCAGCGCCTCCACTTCACGCACCAGTGCCGGTGAGCCTGGGGCCGGGTACTGGATCCGGTACAGCGCCTCGGGAAATCCACCGAAATCGTGGATGGTGGCAGGCTTGGGGTGGCCACTGGCGGTGGGTCGGCCAGCCACGAAATGTGCCGAGGCTACGACCACCGCGCGAGGGCGAGGCAGGGCGTTTCCGAGTTGGTCCAGAAAACTCGCGGTCGGCGAATTCTCCAGGGTCATCATCGGCGAGCCATGGGACACGAACAGCGAGGGCAGGCGGGAAGGGGGCATGGACGCAGCATCCGCCCGGGCGGAGCTAAGCCAAGTGCAGCTGCGTGACCCGCGGTAGCTTGCGCGTCCCATGAGGGCCCGGGCGGACCGGGGAGCTCGCTGCCCGCTTACCGGTCAGCGACCGCACCCTGTTCAGGATATGCGATAGTGCGCGCCGTTAAGCGACGCTTGACTTGTTATGGTACCGTTAACACAGCCTTCACGCCCGCCCGCATAATCTGCACCGAATGGCGGGCAGACATGGCCGTCTGAACCACCGATTAAAGCTGGACCTCCACGTCGTACTA
>SEHC01000387.1 GCA_004173415.1 Lysobacteraceae bacterium | reverse complement strand
GGGGCGGACCTGCCGGAGCTGGATCCGTTCCTGCTGCTGGACGAGTTCGGCACCGACCGCGCCGAGGACTACATCGCCGGTTTCCCCAGCCACCCGCATCGCGGATTCGAGACCGTCACCTACATGCTGGACGGGCGCATGCGCCACAAGGACAACCATGGCAACGAAGGCCTGCTGACCCCGGGCAGCGTGCAGTGGATGACCGCCGGTCGCGGCCTGGTCCACTCGGAAATGCCGGAACAGGAATCCGGGCGCATGCGCGGTTTCCAGCTGTGGGTGAACCTGCCCGCGCGCGACAAGATGACCGACCCGAAGTACCAGGAATTCGCCCCGGAAAACATCCCGGTCGCCACTCCGGCCACGGGTGTCGCGGTGAAGGTGATCGCCGGCAAGGTGGGCGAGGTGAGCGGCCCGATCGTGCAGCCCGCCACGGACCCGGTGTACCTGGATGTCGCGCTCGCCCCGGGCAAGGCCTGGGAACATGAGTTGCCTTCCGGCCACAACGCCTTCGTCTATGCGTTCGAAGGCGCGGTAAGCGTGGGCGAGGGCGAACAAGCGCGTGCCCTGGACAGCCAGGAGATGGCGGTGCTCGGCGGCGGCGACCTGCTGCAGCTCCGTGCCGGCGACCAGCCTGCGCGCGTGATCGTGGTCGCCGGGCGACCGCTGCGCGAGCCGGTGATGCGCCACGGGCCGTTCGTCATGAACACCCGGCAGGAGCTGATGCAGGCTTTCGTCGATTTCCAGGAAGGACGGTTCTAGTCCGCTTGCGTCCCGACCGCGCTTCCGCGCGCGCTCATTTCCAGGGAGTTACCCGATGAAGATCGCCCTGTTCGGCGCCACCGGCAACATCGGTTCGCGCATCCTCGCCGAAGCCTTGCAACGCGGGCACCAGGTGATCGCCATCGCGCGGGTTCCCTCGCGGCTGGCGGCGTCCGATCCGGATCTGCGGGTCGTGCCGGGGGACATCACCGATGCGCAAAGCTACCGGGCCGCGCTGGAAGGCGTCGATGCGGTGGTGGTCAGCGTCTCCCCGCGTGGCGACACCACCGGCGCGGACCTGCTCAAGCTGGCTAACGACCTGCTGGCCGGAATGCCGGTCGCCGGGGTGAAGCGCCTGGCCTGGGTCGGCGGTGCCGGCAGCCTGGAAGTGGCGCCGGGCGTGCGTGCGGTCGATACCGACGGATTCCCCGCCGAATACAGGGCCGAGGCCCTGGCCGTGGGCGAATTGCTGGAAGTGCTGCGGGCCTCCCGCGCCGACGTCGACTGGACCTTCATCAGCCCGTCCTTCGTGATCGCTCCGGGCGAACGCACCGGCAGCTACCGGCTCGGCGGCGACGAACCCCTGTTCGATGCGCAAGGCGAGAGCCGCATCAGCAACGAGGACTACGCGGTGGCGCTGCTGGACCGGGTCGAGAACAACGACGCGCCGCGACAGCGCATCACGGTGGGTTACTGAGGGTTCCTTCCAGGACCAAAAAAAAACCGGGCATTGCCCGGTTTTTTTGTGTCTGTTTGCCGGGGGCTATTTTCCCGAGACCAGGTATTGGGTGCCGGCGCTCACGTCCAGCTGGCCGGCCATGGACTGCAGGCGGGACAGGTCGTCGGCCGATTCGGCGTCGATCCAGATCTGCGCGTACTGGTCCTTGCCCAGCTTGACCACGGTGATCCGTCGCGAGGCGACGAAGCCGGCATCGCTGCCGGCGATCTCGGGCACGTACCAGTGCAGCGACTCGCCGGAGAACAGGCCCGATTCGGCCCGCTGCGAGCGGCTGAAGCGGATGTCCGGGTCGCGCGAGGTCAGCATCACATTGAGCGACTGGCGGCCGTCATCGGAGCGGGCCTTGCAGGCCAGGAAACCGGTGCTGGCGCGCTCTTCCCAGTGCAGGCCCGAAGCGGAGGGCAGGGTCGGGCACCGCGAGGCGCCCTCCTGGGCCAGGAGGTTCGCCGGCAAGGCCAGCAGCAGGGCAAGAAGGTAGACGGTCTTCATCAGCAATTCCCCTGGAAGGGCCGACGCGGCATGCGTGCGGCCGGTTCGAATTACGCGACACCGACGCGTAAGGGAACCGGTGCTTGCGCAGGCCCGATGCGTTCGATGATCTGGTCCGGGCGCCCTCCCCGACGCGCCGGACAATCCTGACCTTAGCCCAGCCCCCACCCGATGGCAACGGCAGGACACGGCAAAAAGCCGGGGATCGCCCGGCTTTTTGTGACCTGCGCCACGTCTTCAGCTATTGCCGGTGATGGGCGGTTCGTCGCGCCCCAGCCAACCATAGAGCATGCCGCCGATCAGGCCGCCCAGGATTGGGGCCAGCCAGAACAGCCACAGCTGGCTGATCGCGCCGGAACCGGCGAACACGGCCACGGCGGTCGAGCGCGCAGGGTTCACCGAGGTATTGGTGACCGGGATGCTGATCAGGTGGATCAGGGTCAGGGCCAGGCCGATCGCGATCGGGGCGAAGCCGACCGGAGCGCGCTTGTGGGTGGAGCCCATGATCACGACCAGGAAGATGGCGGTCAGCACGACTTCGCAGAGAAACGCCGCCGCCACCGTATAGCCGCCCGGGGACAGCACGCCGTAGCCATT
>SEHC01000386.1 GCA_004173415.1 Lysobacteraceae bacterium | reverse complement strand
ATGTGCACGCTGAAGGTGGTCACCTGCGCCTCGCTTCGCACATCGATCGATCCGCCGTGCGAAACCGCGATCTCCCGCGCTATGTGCAGGCCCAGGCCCAGGCTGGTGGTGCGGTGGGTCGGGGACTCCGCTTCGGCCTGCAGCCGCACCAGCGGCTCGAAGATGGTGTGCAGCAGGTGCGAAGGAATGTCCGCACCCTCGTTGACCACGCGGAACAGGGTCTGCAACTCGTCGACCTTCACCAGCAGACGGACCGGCCGGTCGCGCGCGCCGTGCTGGCCCGCGTTGCCCAGCAGGTTCATCAACAACTGCCGCATCCGGTTCGGGTCGACCCAGGCCTCGCGTGGACCTTCCATCTGCAGCTCGAAACGGCTGCCCGGATGCACCGACGCTGCATCGGCGATAGCCCCGGAGCAGATCGATTCCAGGTCGGCCAGCTGCGGATGGACCGGGATGCGTGTCTGTCCCAGGCGGATGCGCGCGAACTCCAGCATGTCGTCGACCATGCTGGACATGTACAGGGCCGAACTCCGCACGCGGACGCCCAGCGCCGCCACGCCGGCCGCCGGCATGTCCTGCTTCTGCAAGAGTTCGCCGGCCAGCGACATCGCCGAGAGCGGGCCGCGCAGGTCATGGCCGAGGATCGCGTCGAACATGTCGCGCGAATGCGTTGCCTGCGCTGAATAGGTGACGATCGATTCGGCCACGGCCTGGTCGATGGCCTCGTTGAAGCGGATCACGTCGTCGAGCACGATCGGGGTGACCCGCTCGATCCGTTGCAACCAGAGCCTGAGCACGCTCGCGCGCAGGGCCCGGAACTCCGCGCTCAACTGCAGCAGGGTGTAGTTGGAAGCCTGGCGGAAATACCCATGCTCGGACGCGGCGGTGCCGGACGCATCGCCGGTGGCCAGGCCTTGCGACTTGTCCCGCTGCTCGTTCCGGGTCTGCGGCGAATCGATGTCCAGCGCCACCGCGCGCAGCATGGCCTCGCTGTGGTTGCGCAAGGCGGCCAGCGACATCCCGTCCGCGGCCGGGGTCATGGTGCGCGCGTACGCGTCCCAGCAGGCCAGGATCTGGTCCATTTCATCCACGATGAACGTCGAGAGTCTGATCGAAATCCCCTTGCGATCCCGCAGCATACAGTCTCCGGCCCTCGCCTCCTGCTGCGTACACCCGGCCGCTTGCCTCCCGGGCCTGCCCAGCGCCGGCCCGGTTCAGCCCTGATTGCTGGTTTTGACATCGGCTTGGGGCGTCCGCGTCTATGTTCGCTGCTCCCTGGCACTGGAGGAGCGCATGAAGACCACGATTTCCCTGCTTTTGCTGCTCGGCTCCGGGGCGGTCGCGCTGGCACAGGATCCGGCCGCGCAGGCGGGCACCAACGCGCAGGCCGGACGCGTCGCTGCCCCGGATCCGCAGCTCACCGGCCACGCCATCACCTACGATCCCACCGGTCGCACCGTGATCGTCATGTCGCGGCAGGCCTCTCCCACGCCGCGCGACCACCGCGCCGGGTTCAATGTCCTGGACGGCGACGGCGACGGCAGTCTCAGCCGCAGTGAAGCGAGCGCCGACAAGTACCTGGCGCGGGCCTTCGCCCACTACGACAGCGACCGAGATGATCGCCTGAGCTTCGAGGAAGCGCGCCGCTGGCTGGAGCGGTAAGGCGTTGGCCAGACCCGGCGGCAGTGGTGACAACGACCCTGCCTGTCCGATGCTGGGCCATGCCGGCGTTGGAAGTAAATGCGCATCCGCACCCGGCATCCGTCCCCCAGAGGTGGCCCATGAAGGCACGCATCCTGATCCTGCTCGCGCTGCTGTCGGCCAGCGCCTGCGCGGTGGCCGCCGATGCTGCTGCCGATGCAGGCCTGGAGGCCGAGATTCGCGCGCTGGACCTGGCCCATGCCGAGGCCATATTCCGCGGCGACGCCAAGGCACTGGACCGGCTGATGGACGACGAGGTGACGGTGAACCATCCCACCAACCGCATCGTCAGGGAAAAGCAGGAATTGCTGGGGCTGATCCGGCAGGGCGTGATCCGCTACACCGCCTTCGAACGAACCCCGGAACGCTTCCTCTTCTACCCCGGCATGGTGGTGGTGATGGGCGGCGAAGTGGTGGTGCCCGCACCCGGTGCGCCGAACGCGGGCCAGCGCCTGCAAAGGCGCTACACCAACGCATGGATGAAGCGCGACGGGCAATGGAGGCTGGCGTTCCGCCATGCCAACAACGTGGTTGCGGCCACGCTCCCGTAGGACTGCAATCCGGTGCAACCGTACCGGCCCGCGGCCCGCGACAGTCGCGGAAACCGGGCCATGCGAGGCGCTACGCTATTGCGGGACGATGCCGGGGCAATTGATCGTGTTGCGCAGGCACGACTGGCTGGAGGGACACCAGCGATGGCCGGGGCAGCACTGCGAAGTGACTTCGGCGGGATGGTTCGGATCCCATATCACGGTCAGGTTGGGTATCGACGGCATGTCCGCGGCGGTTCCCGGCCAATCCACCTGCATGTCCAGCACCGAAGAGGACAACGCCCACCGGTCCGGGATCTGGTCGTCGCAGGACTGCGTGTACACGATGGTCCCGA
>SEHC01000385.1 GCA_004173415.1 Lysobacteraceae bacterium | reverse complement strand
GCCGGCGAGATCAGCTACGAGGACGCGCTGCGCTACGCCGACTCGCAGAACGAGGTGCGCCTGCGCATCAAGCTGGCCCAGGGCGGCGATGCCCGCACCCTGGCCCAGGGGCTGGATGGTGTGGAGATCGCCGAAGTACGCTGAGCCTGCGGATGCATCCACCGGAAGGGGCGGGCGACCGCCCCTTTTTCGTGGACAATCGCTTGCCATGAACCGCGTGATGCAGGCCCCTCCAGCGCCCTCCGATCTCCTTCGCGACTGGCTTTCGGGGTTCGGCCGGGTCTTCGTGCTGACCGGCGCCGGTTGCAGCACCGCCTCCGGCATCCCCGACTACCGCGACGCTCGCGGCGAGTGGAAACGTACGCCGCCGGTGGATTTCCGCGACTTCGTCGGCGATCCGCTGGCCAACGCGCGCTACTGGGCGCGCAGCTTCGTCGGCTGGCCGATGGTCTCGGCAGCGGCGCCCAACGACGCCCATCGCGCACTGGCGCAGGCGGCAGGTCGGATCTCGCGCCTGGTCACCCAGAACGTGGACGGATTGCATGAGCGCGCCGGCAGCGCCGGGGTGATCGACCTGCACGGCCGCATCGACCGGGTGGTATGCCTGCAATGCGCCGCGTCCACCCCCCGCAGCGAAATGCAGGAACGGCTTGCCGATGCCAATGCTGGCTGGAGTGGTCTGGTCGCGGGCGCGGCGCCGGATGGCGACGCCGATCTCGAAGGCCGCGACTTCAGCGGTTTCCGCGTGCCCGCGTGCCGGGCCTGCGCCGGCATGCTGAAACCGGACGTGGTGTTCTTCGGCGAGAACGTCCCGCGTGCGCGCTACGAGGCGGCGCGCGATGCCCTGCGCCAGTCCGATGCCTTGTTGGTGGTGGGCTCGTCGCTGATGGTCTATTCGGGCTTCCGTTTCGCGCGCATGGCGCATGAAGCCGGGCAGCCCATCGCGATCCTCAGCCCCATTGCGAGAAGCCGCCGTGCGACTTGCGCATTGCGCGGATCACCTGGGCATTGTGGATCGCCGCCTCGACCTTCAGCCGGTTGCGGATGATGCCCGCATCGGCCAGCAACCTGGCGCGGTCCTTGTCGCCGTAAGCGGCGACCTTGTCCACGTCGAAGCCGCCATAGGCACTGCGGAAACCCTCGCGCTTCTTCAGGATCGTGGCCCAGCTGAGGCCGGCCTGGTTGATCTCCAGCAACAGGCGCTCGAACAGTTCCGACTCCTCGGTCTGCGGAAAGCCGTATTCCCGGTCGTGGTAGGACCCATGCACGGGATCGCCGGGGGCGAAGTCGCAATAGCTGCTCATGCGCGCAGGTTACCCCGAAGCCGAGTCTGGCTCTAGAATGGACCCATGTCCGTGATTCCTTCCCGGTTCTCCAACCAGCTGCTGATTGCCTTGCCGGCGCTGGACGACCCGAATTTCTCCCGTAGCGTGGCCCTGATCTGCCAGCACGACGAGGATGGGGCGATGGGCGTGGTCCTGAACCGCGCTTCCGAATACAGCCTGGGCGACGTGCTGGCGCAGATGAACCTGGAGGCGCGGGACCCCGCGCTGGCCGGCCGGGTGGTGCTCAATGGCGGGCCGGTGCATCCGGAGCGCGGCTTCGTCCTGCACGATGGCGCGCGGCAGTGGGATTCGACCCTGGCCATCGGCGATGGACTGGCGCTGACCACCTCGCGCGACATCCTCGAGGCGATGGCCGTGGGCGAGGGACCCGAGCACATCGTGGTCGCCCTGGGCTGCGCGGGCTGGGGCGCCGGGCAGCTGGAATACGAGATCGGTGAGAACAGCTGGCTGACCGCGCCGGTCGACAACGAACTGCTGTTCGCGCTGCCACTGGAGCGGCGCTGGCAGGCGGCGGGTGGCCGCATCGGCGTCGACATCACCCGCATCACCGACTACAGCGGCCACGCATGAAGCTCGATGGCACCGTGCTGGGCTTCGACGTCGGCGCGCGGCGCATCGGCGTGGCGGTCGGCAGCGCCTTCGGCAACGGCGCCCGCGCGCTGGCGGTGATCGACGTCCATGGCCATGGTCCCGACTGGCTGGCGATCGACAAGCTGCAGCAGGAGTGGCGGCCGGACGGCATGGTGGTGGGCGACCCGATGACCCTGGACGGCGGCGACCAGCCGATCCGCCGGCGCGCCCATGCCTTCGCACGCGAGCTGCAGGCCCGTTACGGACTGCCCGTGGTGCTGGTGGACGAGCGCTCCAGTTCGGTGGAGGCCGCGCAGCGCTTCGCCCTGGACCGCGCCGAGGGCCGCAAGCGCCGGCGCGATGCGGTCGCCCTGGATGCGGTGGCGGCGGCGGTGATCATCGAGCGCTGGCTGGCGGCCCCGCATGACGCCACCCGGATCTGATTCCTTCCCCTCATTCCGGCGCACCCAGCCCGGCCACCGCAGCAGGATCCACGCATGACCGTGCAACTCGATTCCGATGGCCGCCTCCGCCACCTGCTCACCCTGGAAGGCCTGCCGAGGGAAAGCCTGTGCCGGCTGCTGGACCGGGCCGGCCAGATCCGCGACGCCGCCCTGGGCCGGGCCCAGAAGCGCAGTTCGCTGCTCGGGACCACGATCTGCACCCTGTTCTTCGAGCCGTCCACCCGGACCCGCAGTTCCTTCCACATCGCCGCGCAGCGCCTGGGCGCGGACGTGATCAACTTCGATGCCTCCACGTCCTCGGCGCGCAAGGGCGAGACCGCGCTGGATACGCTGAAGAACCTGGAAGCGATGGGGGTGCGCGGCTTCATCGTCCGCCACCCGGAGGACGGTGCCGCCGAGTCGCTGGCCCGGCAGGCGGGCGAGGACACCACCGTGGTCAATGCCGGCGACGGTCGCAGCGCCCATCCGACCCAGGGCCTGCTCGACGTGCTGACCCTGCGCCAGGCCAAGGGCGCCGATTTTTCCAGGCTCAAGGTGCTGATCGTCGGCGACGTGAAGCATTCGCGGGTGGCGCGTTCGGACCTGCACGCGCTGCGCACGCTGGGTACGGGCGAGATCCGTGTCTGCGGCCCAGCGGCCCTGTTGCCCGACGACGATACCCTGCGCGGCTGCGCCACCGGCGAGGACCTGGACGCCATGCTCGAAGGCGTGGATGCGGTGATGATGCTGCGCCTGCAGCGCGAGCGCATGGAGGAAGGGCTGGTGGCCTCGCTCGACGATTACCACCAGCGCTTCGGGCTGACCGCCACGCGCCTGCAGCGCGCGGCTGCCGATGCGGTGGTCCTGCACCCGGGGCCGATCAACCGTGGCGTTGAAATCACCGATGAGGTCGCCGACGGCCCGCAATCGCTGGTCCTGCGCCAGGTCAGCAATGGCGTGGCGATCCGCATGGCGGTGCTGGAATCGCTGCTGGCCTAGCTTCGCATCGCCGCTTAGCCCTTGCGCTGCAGGGCCAGGGCTTCTTCCACCAGCGCCAGTTGCTGGGCGGCCTCGTGGTTGCCTTCCGCCGCGGCCTGGCGGACCTGTTCCAGGTTCGGGTGCGAGACGATCAGCAAGGTGTTCTCGCAGGCGGGGCAGGCGTAGTCGGTCACTTCCTCATGCAATTCCATCTGC
>SEHC01000384.1 GCA_004173415.1 Lysobacteraceae bacterium | reverse complement strand
TCCAGGACGCTGGCGATGTCATCGAGCAGGGCAAACAGGCTGGCACCGGCCATGGGCAGTTCCGATCAGGGCAAGGCGGTGATTTTCCCCGATTTCGGGTGACCGGTGCGTGTCGGCCGGCGATCAGGCGCGTTTTTTGCCCGGGACCAGGCCCGTGGATCGCAGTCGGTGAGGGCCGGAACGCGAGACGCGGCATGCCTGCGCAACCCATACCCGTTGTAGGTGCGGGCCATGCCCGCGACGCCTTTGGCAGGCCACGAGGCCGCCCTCGCATCACGCCAACGGCGGTCGCGGGCATGGCCCGCTCCTACACGCAGCCAATTTGATCGGTGGCCCGACACATGCATTGAGCCGAATCGGTGGCCCGACAGCCTTGAACCGGGGCGATTACCCACGTAGCGCCGCAACCCATACCCATTGTAGGAGCGGGCCATGCCCGCGACGCCTTTGGCAGGCCACCCGGCCGCCCTCGCATCACGCAAACGGCGGTCGCGGGCATGGCCCGCTCCTACACGCACCTAATTTGATCGGTGGCCCGACATGCACTGAGCCGAATCGGTGGCCCGACAAGCCTTGAATCGAGGCGATAGCCCACGTAGCGCCGCAACCATACCCCTTGTAGGAGCGGGCAATGCCCGCGACGCCTTTGGCAGGCCACCCGGGTGCCATGACGTCGGGCGAATGGCGGTCGCGGGCATGGCCCGCTCCTACACGCAGGGAATTTGTGCGGTGGCCCGACATGCCTTGAATCGGAGCAGTGGCACGACAAGCCTTGAACCGGGGCGATTGCCCGCGTAGCGCCGCAACCCATACCCGTTGTAGGAGCGGGCCATGCCCGCGACGCCTTTGGCGGGCCACCCGGCCGCCCTCGCACCGCGCGAACGGCGGTCGCGGGCATGGCCCGCTCCTGCACGCAGCCAATTTGATCGGTGGCCCGACATGCATTGAGCCGAATCGGTGGCCCGACAGCCTTGAACCGGGGCGATTGCCCACATAGCGCCGCAACCCATACCCCTTGTAGGAGCGGGCCATGCCCGCGACGCTTTTTGCATGCCACCCGGCTGGTATCGCATCGGGCGAACGACGGTCGCGGGCATGGCCCGCTCCTACACGCAGGCAATTTGATCGGTGGCCCGACATGCATTGAGCCTAATCAGTGGCCCGACAAGCCTTGAATCGAGGCGATAGCCCACGTAGCGCCGCAACTCATACCCCTTGTAGGAGCGGGCCATGCCCGCGACGCCTTTGGCGCATTCCCACCACCCCGCGACTGTGGTGATCCGGTGCCTACAGCCAGACCGCATCCCAATAGGGATAGTCACCGATCCGTTCCACCAGCCCACGGCGCAAGGGGTTGGCGACCAGGTAGCGCGCCACGTCGGACAAGGCCTGTTCCGAACGCACGGCGCGATCGTGATAGCCGGTGGCCCACACAGGCGACCTCCGCCCGAGCGCTGCATTGGCACGCCGGGCGCTGGCCGATTTCAATCGCCCCACGAGCACGGCCAGCGACTCCCCGCCGTGCAATTGCAGCAGCCAGTGCGCGTGGTCGGGCATCAATACCCAGGCCAGCAGACGTGAATGGTCCAGAACAGGTGGATCGATGAAAGCCCGGCAGGCCGCCTGGGCAGCGCGGTGATCGGCGAACAGCGGCGCGCGCGAGCGGGTAGCGCTGGTGACGTGATAGACCTGCCTCGGCAACGACACCCGGCCGCGGCGCAGCGCCCTATGTCCGTTTTCCGGGTTGATGATTGTTTGCATGCAGGCAGGATGCGCGACGCGACGCGAACGGCACGATCGGCGTTTGCCGTGCCAGGACATCGGAAAACCTCCCGGCGAAGCGAGCCCGCCACGCGAAGCGTCGGCAGGATTGCTCCGCCTCCAACGGCGGTCGCGGGCATGGCCCGCTCCTACACGCAGCCACGCGCTGCGGGGGCCGGACCTTCCTGGAACCGAAGCGAGGCTGCGACTTGCCTGCGCAACCCACCCCCTTGTAGGAGCGGGCCATGCCCGCGACGCCTTTGGCAGGCCACCCGGGTGCCATCACGTCGGGCGAATGGCGGTCGCGGGCATGGCCCGCTCCTACACGCAGCCACGCGCTGCGGGGGCCGGACCTTCCTGGAACCGAAGCGATGCTGCAACTTGCCTGCGCAACCGACCCCTTGTAGGAGCGGGCCATGCCCGCGACGCTTTTTGCATGCCACCCGGCCGCCCTCGCATCACGCCAACGACGGTCGCGGGCATGGCCCGCTCCTACACGCAGGGAATTTGTTCGGTGGCCCGACAGGCCTTGAATCGGAGCAGTGCCCGACAAGCCTTGATTCGATCGGTGGGCCGCCCGGGCGCTGCCGACGCTATTTGTACAGCGGCAGGCGCTCTTCGGGGACTTCGGACAGCAGCGGCGCCTTGGCGTCCTTGCCCGACAGCGAGGGTTGGCTGACCGGCCAGTCGATGGCCAGGGACGGGTCGTCCCAGCGGATGTTGGCGTCGGCGGCCGGGTCGTAGGTGGCGGTGCACAGGTAGGTGAACACCGCGCGTTCGCTCAGGGTCACGAAGCCGTGGGCGTAGCCTTCCGGGATCCAGAAATGGCGCTTGTTCTCCGCGCT
>SEHC01000383.1 GCA_004173415.1 Lysobacteraceae bacterium | reverse complement strand
TGACCGGCTCGGACGACAAGGTCGGCGAGAACAACGGCACCCAGGCCACCAGCATCTCCGGCAACAACGTCGGCGCCTATCGCATGCGCGTGGAGCGCGTGCGGGACGATGCCGGGTAGATGCTTGTCCGGCCATGCACGAAAGCGGTGGCCTGCGCACGCGTGCAAATCGATGGGGCTGCACTGCCTCGGTTTCCAGAATCGTAGATGCGATTGGACCGGTATGCAGGACAGCAGGCCGTGAAGCCCATCCCGAGCCGTCGATTGAGTGGAGCCTGCGCAATCCTCGCGCTTGCCGTGTCGAGCTGTGCGGACCGGACGCTCGACTCCAGTCCTCGCCCCGATCTCTCCGACATCACGAGCATTCGCCTCGACTACCAATACTCTGGATGGAGCCATGAGCGCGAACAGTTCATCCTGATACCTGTGGCCAATAGCCCGGACTTTCGTCTGACTGTGACTGATGGCGGCATCGGCAGTGACCCGCTTGCCGTCGAACGTGTACCTGCGGACGCGGTTGCCAGACTGGTCGGCGCCGCAAGTGATGGCCCATGGTCGCGCCAGAAGGGTGTCCGTGCAGTGGCTGCCACGATCAGGCGTCGGAGTATCAGTGCTATCGCGCCCGGTACCCGCATCCCGCCCAGTCCATGCACGACGGACGAGCTCAAGCAGAGGGCTCGTGACTACGTTCGGCGGGAGGGAGTGGCCCGGCTCATTGACAAGCATTATGGCCAGGGCAACTCATGGACTGATGACTATCCCCATGCGCAACTGCAGATCCTGTATCGCAGCAGGGCGCCGCTACGCATGCATTCCGACTCGCAGAAATACCTGATGCTTCCGTGGTGCCGCGGCATTTCCGTCAACTCGCCCGCGCCCGCTGATCAGGATTGGTCTCTCGCGCTTATCCAGGCAATGCAAGGCGTGCTGCCCAAGGACTCGAGTTTTTACCAACGCCTTGCGGGCGACAAGGCGTGGCACCTCAAGCACGGGATTGAGCATGACGTCCGTCAGGAGTGTGAGGCGGAAAAACATAGGGGAGAGCCGCAATAGCCTCAGGGCCGTTCACTTCGTGATGCGAAACCGGCGGCTGTGCGCTCAGTCCCCGAAAGGTGGGCTTAATCCCACCACTCCCCGTTCCGACGCCATGCGAGCCTTCGTGTGCCGATGGTGGGCCGAGGCCCACCCTACCTGCCTTGCGGCGGTGGCGTCTCTTTCCAGTCGCCGAACAGGAAGGTCAGTGCGCCAGGCAGGCGCTTTTCCCAGGCCGCTTCGGTGTGCCCGGCTTCGGCTTCGATGACGGTGCGGTAGTTCGTCGCGTCGTAGCCGGCGGCATGGAAGTTCGACTCGAGCAGGCGCACGAAGCCGATCAGTTTCTCGCGGATCACCGGATCGGAAGCCTCCTTGCCGCCGAAGGCCACGAAGACCTTGCGCGGCATCGCCGCCAGCGGGTGGGTGTCGCGCACCAGCTGGCCCATGCCAATCCACAGCACCGGGCTTTCGATCAGGCCGTAACCGAAGGTGTTCGGCCTGGCCAGCAGGGCGTACAGGCTGGCGACGCCGCCGTAGGACGAACCGCCGATGCCAGTGTTGGGCTGACCGGTCAGCGTCCGGTAGTTGCCGTCGACCAGGGGCATGACTTCCCGGGTCATGAAGTCGGGGAACTGCTTGCCGGCCGGCTCGTCCATGTCGGGATTGCCGGTGAAATCCTTGTACGGAAGATACTCGCGCGCGCGGTCCTTGCCGGCGTGGTCGACGCCCACCACGATCAGCGGTGGGATCTTCCGGTCCGCGACCAGCTTGCGTACCGTTTCATCGGCGCTCCATTCGTGGTGGCTGACATCGCTCAGGCATGCGTCGAACACGTTCTGTCCATCCAGCAGGTACAGCACCGGGTAGCGGCGATCCTTGTTGGCCGCCTCGTTGTAGCCGTCCGGCAGGAGCACGCGGATCTTGCGTTCGTTGCCGAAGATCGTGCTTGTCAGCGTGTGCACCTGCAGGTCTCCGCTTGCGGTCGACTTGCACGGCGCGGCAGCGGGCGCGGCCTGGGCCTGCACGCCACCGACGGCGGCCAGGCTGGCGTACAACGCGAGGCAGGACAGGATCGTTCGCATGAGGGTTCCTCGGGTTCTCATCGGCATGGCGGAGATGGCCGGCAGGACCGGGCGACGCAACGCGGCAGGGTAGCGATGTTTCCCTGCCTTGTGCCGCTACCGGCCCGCCGCGAGCGGATCGATCGAACCGGCGCAGCCTACAACGTCGTGCGAGTGGGCGACAACGAAGTCCCGTCGCCGACCCGGGTGCCGTTCGTCAAGCCTCGGGCCAGGGAATCGCGGCCCGGCCCGGAAAGCCGCTAAGGTGTGGCCCGTGTCCACGCCGTTTGCCCGAATGCCGAGGCGCGCGCAATGCCACGGATGTTCCGACCGGAGATTCGCAATGCGGATGAATGCGCCTGCAAGCCTGCTGCTGTCGATGCTGCTTACCTTCGCGTCCGCGCCCGCGGCGATTGCCACGGAAGCCCCGCCAACGTCGGCCGCGCCGGCGGACCGGAGCCGGCATGGCGATCCCGCCGAGTACGAGCAGCGCGATCGTCCGGTCACCCCGCAGGA
>SEHC01000382.1 GCA_004173415.1 Lysobacteraceae bacterium | reverse complement strand
ATCACGCTGAACCGGCGCAAGGTGCAGGAAGTGACCGTCGCCGCCGGCCGGACCAAGACCACGGTCAACGTCGAGGTCCGCCAGAAGCGCACCTACATCAAGAGCGACGAGGTCGAGGCGCCGCCCAGCGACGAGCGCGCCGACGCCCTGCGCAAGCTGGAGGAATCCAAGCAGCGCAACCTCGAGGAACAGCAGCGCCTGGCCGAGACCGACAAGAAGCGTGCCGACGAGCGCGAGCGCAAGCGCCTGGAAGACGAGGCGGTAACGCTGAAGGCGGAAGCCGAGCGTCGCCAGGCCGATGCCGAGGCCGCCGCCGTGGCGACCGGTGCCGCGCCTGCCGGCGAAGACGCCGCCGCGCGTCCGGCCAAGCCGGGTGGACACCATGTTCCCAAGCCGGTGGTGCGCAAGGATCCGCCGCGCGCGGACGACCGCGGCGCCGCGGCGGCCAAGCACAAGACCCGCGGTTCGCATGCGATGGTCGCCGGCGTCGAGGACGACGACAGCACCCAGCGCTTCGCCGGCCAGTTGCACCTGTCGGCGGCCGATCGCGCGCGCCGCACCACTTCGCGCGGCAAGCCCAAGCCCCGCCGCCAGGAGCAATCGCGCGGCGGCAGCGGCAGCCACGGCTTCGAGCGCCCGACCGCGCCGGTCGTGCGCGACGTCGCCATCGGCGAGTCGATCACCGTGGCCGACCTTGCGCAGAAGATGGCGCTGAAGGGCGGCGACGTGGTCAAGGCGCTGTTCAAGATGGGGGTCATGGCCACCATCACCCAGACCATCGACCACGACACCGCGGCGCTGGTCACCGAGGAGCTGGGCCACAACGTGGTCCGCGCCGACAGCGGCGACGTCGAGGAGCACCTGATCGCCCACAGCGAGACCGACCAGGGCGAACAGTCCCCGCGTCCGCCGGTGGTGACCATCATGGGCCACGTCGACCACGGCAAGACCTCGCTGCTGGACTACATCCGCCGGACCAAGGTCGCCAACGGCGAAGCCGGCGGCATCACCCAGCACATCGGCGCCTACCACGTGGAAACCGACAAGGGCGTGATCAGCTTCCTCGACACCCCCGGCCACGCGGCTTTCAGCCAGATGCGCGCGCGCGGCGCCAAGCTCACCGACATCGTGGTGCTGGTGGTGGCTGCCGATGACGGCGTCATGCCACAGACCATCGAAGCGGTGAAGCTGGCCAAGGCGGCGAAGGTGCCGCTGATCATCGCCATCAACAAGATGGACAAGAGCGACGCCGATCCGGGCCGGGTGAAGAACGAGTTCCTGACCCACGACGTGGTCGCCGAGGAATTCGGCGGCGACACCCAGTTCGTCGAGCTGTCGGCCAAGACCGGCGCCGGCGTCGACACGTTGCTCGATTCGGTCCTGCTGCAGGCCGAACTGCTTGAACTGAAGGCGGCCTACACCGGCCGCGCCAGCGGCGTGGTCATCGAGTCCTCGCTGGACAAGGGCCGTGGTCCGGTCGCGACGGTGCTGGTCCAGCAGGGTTTGCTGAAGAAGGGCGATTACCTGGTCTGCGGCACCCAGTACGGCCGCGTGCGCGCGCTCTTCGACGAAACCGGGGGCCAGCCGGCCGAAGCCGGCCCGTCGATCCCGGTGCAGGTGCTTGGCCTCTCCGGCGTGCCCGACGCGGGCGATGATTTCGTGGTCGTGGCCGACGAACGCCTGGCCAAGGACGTGGCCCAGCAGCGCGACATCAAGCGTCGCGAATCGCGCATGGTCCAGTCGGCGGGCAGCCGCATGGAAGACATCATGTCGCAGCTCGGCAAGGGCGACGCCCAGCTGGTCCTGAACCTGGTGATCAAGGCCGACGTGCAGGGTTCGGTGGAGGCACTGAAACAGTCGCTGGTCGCCCTGTCCAACGACATGATCCGCATCAACATCATCCACTCCGGCGTGGGCGGCATCACCGAGTCCGATGCGAATTCGGCATTGACCTCGAAAGCCACCATGATCGGCTTCAACGTGCGAGCCGACGCGGCCGCGCGCCGCATCGTCGAGTCCAACGGCGTCGACCTGCGTTATTTCTCGATCATCTACGACGTCATCGACCAGGTGAAGCAGGTGGCTTCCGGCCTGCTGGGCGTGGAGATCCGCGAGGAGATCATCGGCATCGCCGAGGTGCGCGACGTGTTCCGCAGCTCCAAGTTCGGCGCGGTCGCGGGCTGCATGGTCGTGGAGGGCACGGTCAAGCGCAACAAGCCGATCCGCGTCCTGCGCGACAGCACCGTGGTCTACGAGGGCGAGCTGGAATCGCTCCGCCGGTTCAAGGAGAACGTGGACGAAGTGCGCAACGGCACCGAGTGCGGCATCGGCGTCAAGGCGTACAACGACGTGCAGCCGGGCGACCAGATCGAGTGCTTCGAGCGCATCGAGGTACAGCGGACGCTTTGAGGCGAGGAACGAGTGAGAAGGAACCAGGAACGAGGAAGGAGCAGCGGGTAACAAGGTCGCCCGCCACCCGTCCCTGAAGTCCCTGTCCCTCACTCACTCCTCTCCACTCGTTCCCACACACATGCCCACCAAATCCTTCCATCGCAGCGATCGCGTCTCCGCCCAGCTCCGCCGCGAGCTGGGCAAGCTGGTGCACGAGTTCGTGCGCGAGCACG
>SEHC01000381.1 GCA_004173415.1 Lysobacteraceae bacterium | reverse complement strand
TGATCCCGGCGGTCACCGTGCCGGTCTGCCTGGTCGCCTCGTTCATCGCCCTGTATGCGTTCGGCTTCTCGATCAACCTGCTGACCCTGCTGGCGCTGGTGCTGTGCATCGGCCTGGTGGTCGACGACGCCATCGTCGTGGTCGAGAACATCCAGCGCCGCATCGACCTGGGCGAGCCGCCGCTGGTGGCGGCCAAACGCGGCACCGCGCAGGTCGCCTTCGCCGTGCTGGCCACCACCGCGGTGCTGGTCGCGGTGTTCCTGCCGGTCGGATTCCTGGAAGGCAACACCGGCCGGCTGTTCCGGGAACTGTCGGTGGCGCTGGCCGCAGCGGTGGCCATTTCGGCCTTCGTCGCCCTGACCCTGACCCCGATGATGTCCTCGAAGCTGTTGAAAGCGCACTCGAAGGACGAGGCCGGCAACAACAAACCCAACCGGGTCAGCGGCTGGGTCAATCGCCAGTTCGACAAGGTCGGCCGCGGCTACCGGCGCACGCTGGAACGGACCGTGCACCGCACCTGGCTGTTCGGCGGGCTGATGGTCGTGGCGATGGTGCTGGCGGTCGTCCTGTTCCGTTTCATTCCCTCCGAACTGGCGCCAGCCGAGGACCGTGGTTCGTTCCAGGTCCTGATCGACGGCCCCGAAGGCGCCGGCTTCGACTACACGGTCGGGCAGATGCAGCAGGTCGAACGCATCATCGAGCCACTGATCGGCGAGGGCCAGCCGATCATGCGCGCCAATCCGCGCGTGCCGGGTGGCTTCGGCGCCAGCGAGGAGATGCACACCGGCCGCATCTCCATATTCCTGCAGGACTGGGACCAGCGCGAGCAGGACACCGCGGCCGTGGCGGCCGACATGCAGAAAAGGCTGTCCGGGCTGACCGGGGTGCGCGCCCGCACCCAGGTCAGCGGCGGCCTGGTGCGCTCGCGCGGCCAGCCCTTCACCGTGGTCCTGGGCGGTCCGGACTATGCCGAGATTGCCCAGTGGCGCGACACGCTGCTGGCGCGCATGCAGGACAACCCGGGCATCGTCGGCGCCGATTCGGACTACAAGGAAACCCGGCCGCAGATGCGCGTGGACATCGACCGCGAGCGCGCCGCCGACCTCGGCGTGTCGGTGGCCGAGGTGGGCAACGCACTGGAAACGATGATGGGTTCGCGCCAGGTCACCACTTTCGTCGACAACGGCGAGGAGTACGACGTGCTGGTCCAGGCCGGCCGCGAAGGCCGCGCCAGCCCGGCCGACCTCGAGGCGATCCAGGTGCGCTCCAGCAGTGGCGACCTGGTGCCGTTGTCGAACCTGGTCAGCCTGCGCGAGGTCGCCGAGCCGGGATCGCTCAACCGCTTCAACCGGCTGCGCGCGATTTCCATCTCGGCCGGCCTGGCGCCGGGCTATCCGATGGGCGAGGCGATTGCCTGGACCCAGAAAGTGGTGGCCGAGGAACTGCCCGAGCACGCGCAGATCGAATGGAAGGGCGAATCGCGCGAGTTCCAGCAGGCCGGCGGCGCGGTGCTCTTCACCTTCGCCCTGGCCCTGCTGATCGTGTACCTGGCGCTGGCCGCGCAGTTCGAAAGCTTCATCCATCCGCTGGGCATCATGCTGACCGTGCCGCTGGGCGTGCTCGGGGCGCTGCTGGGCCTGTGGATCACCGGCGGCACCATGAACCTGTTCAGCCAGATCGGCATCGTCATGCTGGTCGGCCTGGCGGCGAAGAACGGCATCCTGATCGTGGAATTCGCCAACCAGCTGCGCGACGAAGGCCGCAGCGTCCACGAGGCGATCCTGGAATCCTGCTCGGTGCGACTGCGCCCGATCCTGATGACCTCCATCGCCACCATCATGGGCGCGGTGCCCCTGGTCCTGGCCGGTGGTCCCGGCTCGGCCAGCCGGGCCACCATCGGCGTGGTGATCATCTTCGGCGTCGCCTTCTCGACCCTGCTGTCGCTGCTGGTGGTGCCCGCCGCCTATGCCCTGCTGGCGCCGTTCACCCGGTCGCCGGAAGCCGTCGCCCACGAACTGGAGAAGCTGGAAGGCCAGACCCCGTCGGTGGGCGGCCATGGCTGAGGCCGGGCTGCGGGGTGAAGGCTTCGTGCTGAGGCCCTGGCGCGAGGCCGACCTGGAGAGCCTGCTGGCCCATGCCGACGACGAACAGGTCGCGCGCGGGGTCAGCGACCGCTTTCCCTCGCCCTATACGCGCGCCGATGGCGAAGCGTTCCTCGCCGGCCGCGTCGTCGACCTGGCCGATCCGGTACTGGCCATCGAGATCGATGGCCAGGCCTGCGGCGGGATCGGCGCGCGCCCGGGCACGGGCGAACGCGCGCACTCGGCCGAAATCGGCTACTGGCTCGGTCGCGCGCACTGGGGCAAGGGCACCATGACCCGGGCGGTGTCGGTGTTCGCGCCCTGGGTGATGCGGGAACTGGCGCTGTACCGGCTGCATGCGACCGTGCTCGGCTTCAACATCGGCTCGGCGCAGGTGCTGCGCAGGAACGGCTTCCTCGAGGAAGGCGTGCAACGCGCCGCTGTATTCAAGCGCGGAGTGCTGCATGATCTGCGCGTGTTCGCCAAAGTGCGCAGGAACCTGGACGATGACCACTAGACCGCCTTCCCCCTGGGACCAGGCTT
>SEHC01000028.1 GCA_004173415.1 Lysobacteraceae bacterium | reverse complement strand
GACCGCGAGCCCTAAATGCACAGCGCGACGCTGCTCTCAAGGGCGAGCTGAAGAACTTGCAATCCCGGTGTCCGTTTCTGGATGTGCGCGGTCATCGGTGCTATCCCACGGCAATGGCGTCCGTGACTGCATTTCGACTAAGTAATCGCAATTACTAACTTGCCACTCCTTTTGTGCGGCCACGAGGCCCGAGGCAGGCGCCCGGATCAACGCTCTTTTGCCGGGCTTTCGGGCACTTCGGGATGTCGCAATCAAACTCGCCTGATTATGTTGCGCTGCATGGTGACAAAGCGTATCGGGCCTGATTAGGCTTCGCCTGCAATGTTAGCGCTACCACCGGACAAGCAGGGGCTGGGGTCGACTTCCAGCAATGGAGCAACCAGCGAAGTGCCCGGGTGCTTCCGGCGGTGCTGCGAGTGGGGCGGCCGGGTGGTGGTGAATTCGTACGCGATAGGACGAACAGCAATGCGACGCCCCTGGGGAGGGCGATGAGTCCAACGATCCAGAAAGGGGAGATCCAATGAAAGATTGCCGGTTTGGCTGCAACGCGCCGAGGTCGGGCGTCGATGCAGTGGTGAGTGACGTGCATGCCGGCAGCCTCGACCAGGCGATGGGAGTAAAGCGCGATGCCGCGGGCGTCGTGGATGCGATCAGCGCCGAAGACATCGGCAAATTCCCCGACACGAACCTTGCCGAGTCGCTACAGCGCATTACCGGCATATCGATCGAACGCCGCGATGGCGAAGGTGCGC
Organism: Lysobacteraceae bacterium; assembly: GCA_004173415.1. Taxonomy (GTDB): domain Bacteria; phylum Pseudomonadota; class Gammaproteobacteria; order Xanthomonadales; family Xanthomonadaceae; genus Pseudoxanthomonas_A. The sequence goes on along the minus strand of SEHC01000028.1, from coordinate 19,393 downwards.
AGGTAACCGCCCGCGGTTTCGGACCACAGTTCAACATGGTTACGCTCAATGGCCGCCAGATGCCCGGCGCCGACGCGTTCGGCGCCCCTGGTCAAGTCGCCATCGGCGGCGTGGATGGCGGTACCCGTGCGTTCAACTTCGCCCAGCTCGCTGCCGAAGCGATCAACGGCATCGAGGTATACAAGACCAGCCAGGCGCAGGTTCCCAGCGGCGGCATCGGCGCCACCATCAATATCCTGACTGCCCGGCCGTTTGACAGCGAAGGTATTGTCGCCACTGCGGGCGTCAAGGCGGTTTCCGACCGGTCGCAGCCCTTCGATAACGACGTGACGCCGGAGATCTCCGGCATCTTCAGCTACACCAACCCCGACAAGACTTTTGGCGTGGGCCTCAGTGCGAGCCAGCAGAAGCGCAAGGGCGGGTCGGTGCAGGCGACCGGGAACGGCTGGAACATCCAAGAGTGGACCGGGACCATGCCCGGCAATCCCGATGTCGTCAACGCGCCGGCCATCGGTGAGCTGTATGGGCGTCCCAACGACCTGCGCTATGCCTTCTCGGAGTTCGAGCGCGAACGCGTCAATGGCCAGGCCGTCGTGCAGTTCGCGCCGACCGACAGCCTGACCTTCACCCTGGACTACACCTACTCGACGAATGAGATCAGGGAGGATCGTGGCGAGCAGGCCATGTGGCTCCAGAACAGCCAGTACACCGATATCGAGTTCGATACCAGCGGCGCGGTGGCGACGCCCGTCTACATCCGCGAAATCGCCGGCACCAAGGACTTCGGCCTTGAACAGCAACGCACCATGCAGAAATACAAGCTCGGTTCATTGGGCTTGAATGCGGTGTGGGACGTAAACGAGGACTTCCGCCTCAGCTTCGACGCCCACAGTTCGAAGAACGAGAGCCGGCCCAACGATCCACTTACCGGTGGCGGCTCGATCTTCTCGAGCATCGCCGGGACCAACAACTGCACGACCGGCCCTCACTGCGGCGGGTCCTACGTACAGGAGCTTTACTGGACCAGGGGATTGCCGGTCGGCGCGATTACCTGGTATCCGAGCACTGCGGACGCGCAGGCCGGTACCAATGGCCAACTGAACCCGGGCTTCGTGGAGGGCGAAATCGGCACGCAGGTGCTCCGCATCAACGCGCAGACCCAGGTCAGCGAGATCAAGCAAGGCCGCATCGACGGCGAGTGGATCATCGATGACAGTGGCCGGTTCCAGTTCGGCGTCGATAGCTCAAAGTCTTCGACCCACCGCCTGCAGGCCGCGGAGAACTATTCCACACTCGGCGACTGGAGCGTGGGCAACGTCGATTCGGATGTCGCCAATGGCCTGATGGATCTGCTGCAGCCGGTCGATATCACCGGCATGTTCAGCGATTTCAACATCGGCGACACCAATGGGGCTTGGCGGGGAGATGCGGGCGAGTTGGCTCAATTCGCCGCCGACTATTACGGCGCCAACATCGGAGTAAGCGCGCAGAACGCCGCTGACAACCGCATCGAGGAGAAAACCAAAGCCGCCTATTTCCAGGTGCTCCTGGAAGGCGAACTGGGCGGAATGCGGACGAACACTCGTGTCGGCGTGCGTTACGAGGAAACCGACGTGGTCTCGACCTCGGTCATCGCCATACCCGAACGGATCGCATGGACTTCCAACAACGATTTCCGCATCGACCTGTCGAACGACAAGTTGCCGTTCAGCGAAACGGCCAACTACAAGTACGTGCTGCCCAATCTGGACTTCAGCATCGACTTCACCGATCAGCTGAAGGGCCGGTTCTCGTATGGGGACAGCATCGCCAGGGCGCCGTTCGGCAACCTGTATGCGGGTCCGGGTGCGCAGCAACCCTCCGGCTCAGTGCTGCTCGACCCGGCCGCCCGGGCCAGCGGCAGTTCCCAGAATCCCGCATTGAAACCGCTGGAATCGCAGAACCTCGATCTGGCGCTTGAGTGGTACTTCGCCGATGCCAGCTATGTCTCGCTGACGTACTGGAACAAGCGGGTAAACAACTTCATCGGCAATTCGGTGCAGCAGGATACGCTTTACGGCCTGAGGGATCCGACGTCAGGACCCGATGCCCAGGCGGCGCTGGCCTTCCTCACCAGCGCGGCTTGCGTCGCCCAGGTGGGTCTGGCCAACGCGGCGGCGTGCTCGGCCAACGACACCTCGCTGTTCGCGGCGCTGGCGCTGTTGCGCAACGATCCCGCCGGACTGGGGGCGTACAACGGCACGGACGCGCAGAGTCTGGCGGTGGAGGCGGCGTACGACCTCTATGGCGAAGCCGATGACCCGTTGTACCTGTTCAACGTCAACCGACCGGTCAACCAGGACAAGGCCAGGTTGCACGGCTGGGAGTTGGGCGGGCAATACTTCTTCGGCGACAGCGGCTTTGGCATCCTTGCCAACTACACCATCGTCAAGGGCGACGTTGGCTATGACAATGGGGGTGACCCCGGCGTGGACCAGCAAGCGCTCCTGGGACTGAGCAATACCGCGAACGCCCTGTTGATGTATGAGAAACACGGTTGGTCCGTGCGTCTGGCCTACAACTGGCGCGACGAGTACCTGATCCTCGCCAACCAGGGAGTGGGTGTCCGCTACAAGTTCTGAGTCCTGCGATACATCCTCCCCGGATGTCGCGTGGCGGGGCCGCTGCGAAAGCAGCGGCCCCTTTTACTGGGGAATGCGGTACAACCAGTACATGCTTGTCGGGCCGATGTTTTTCTGCAATCGTGCCTTGATTGAAGTCGCACCCGCTTCATTGCCGGAACCGAGATGGCCCGATACGAACTGCTCAACAACGTGGCCCACAAGGACCTCCGCGTGGCCACGCGGTTCGGGCCAGAGTTCGGCGACGACATCGGCATGCTGCCGGCGTTCCCGAGCGAATACGCCGAACTGCAGCGGGAATACCCGATCTTCTTCCGCAAGGATCCCGACAGCGGCGATTGGCAGTCGGTCGCGCTGCTCGGTTTCGAGCAGCGCGAGAACCTTTTCCTGCAAGGGGGTCGCTGGAACGCCAGCTACCTGCCGGGCGCGGCCGCCAAGGGCCCCTTCCTGATAGGTTTCCAGGAACAGCGCATCGATGGCCAGTTGCGCCGGGAACCGGTGATGCACGTGGATATGGACCACCCGCGCATCAAGGCCGGCGAGGGCGAGCCCGTCTTCCTGCCGCAGGGCGGGAACAGTCCCTACCTCGAACACGTGGCAGGCGTCCTCCGGGGCATCCGCGACGGCGTGGAGTTCGGTGCGGCCATGTTCCAGGCCTTCGATGGCATGGGCCTGATACAGCCAATCAACCTGGACGTGCAACTGGACGAGCGGAACCGCATCGGTGTCGGTGGATTGCACAGCATCGACAGGGAGAAACTCGCGGCGCTCGACGGCCCAGCGCTGGCCCGGTTGAACTCGGCCGGTTACCTGGAAGGCGCCTTTCTCGTGCTCGCGTCGCTGCACAACATGCGACGCCTCATGGCCGAGAAGCAGCGACGTCTGCGCGAGCAGGACGCCGCGACGTTGGGCCGGGCCTGACCGGAGTGGCGCAGTCCATTGATCCCGTGCGTACGGTCGAGGGCTGCGGCATCGGTGCACTGCCGATGCAGGAGCTTCTGGATCAGGGCGAGCCCGTCGTGCTCAGGGGCTTGGCGGGTGATTGGCCGGTGGTCGAGGCAGGGCGCCGTTCCACCGAGGAGGCCATGAGCTATCTGCGAAGGCTCGACAGTGGCCGGGCGGTGCAGTATTCGTACGGCGCGCCGGAGATCGATGGCCGCCCGTTCTACAACCAGGATTTCAGCGCGCTGAATTTCGAGGTCCGGCGCGGGGCTCTTGGGCGCGTGCTGGATGATCTGTCGGCGCATTCGTCGGATCCCGCGCCACCGACGTACTACATCGCCTCGCTCCTGGTCGAAGGCGCCCTTCCAGGTTTCGCGCAGGCCAATGACCTGCGACTGGCCGAACAGGATATCCACGCGCCGCCCAGCATCTGGATCGGTAATCGGGTCGTGGCTTCCTGCCATTTCGACGCGCCCAACAACATAGCGGTCTGCGCGGTGGGAAGACGGCAATTCACCTTGTTTCCACCGGAGCAGATCGAGAACCTCTATCCCGGGCCGATGGAACCCACGCCGGGCGGCCAGGTCGTGAGCCTGGTGGATTTCGCCGAGCCCGACCTCAGACGCCATCCCCGGTTCGTCCAGGCCCTGGCTTCCGCCCGCACCGCCATGCTGGAACCTGGCGACGCGATTTTCATACCCAGCATGTGGTGGCACCATGTTCGCAGCCTCGATGCGTTCAACGTGCTGGTGAATTACTGGTGGCGCAGCTCGCCCTCGTTCCTGTCCTCGCCGTTGTTGGCGCTGCAACACGCGCTATGGACCGTACGCGACTTGCCCGACCGCGAGAAAGAAGCGTGGGCAAAGGTCTTCGACTATTACGTGTTCGGGCCGCGCGAACGGGCAGGCGAGCACCTGCCTGCCGCGACCCGGGACATCCTCGGGCCCGTGGACGAAAACATGGCGCGTCGTCTTCGCGCGATGTTGATCGGCCGCCTCAACCGTTGATTGGCAAGGGAGAAACCCATTGCAGCAGCCAGACGCTTCACCCGGGAAAATACGCAGGGTCGTTATCGCAGGCGGCGGTACCGCCGGCTGGCTGGCCGCTTGCGCGCTAGCGCACCAGTTCCGCGAACGGCTGGACATCACCCTGGTCGAATCCGAGCAGATCGGCACGGTGGGAGTCGGCGAATCGACCGTGCCGCCGATACGCGCTTTCCATCGTTTCTTGCAGATCGATGAGCAGGAGTTCCTGCGCGCAGTGGCCGGTACGTTCAAGCTCTCCATTTCGTTCGAGAACTGGCGCCGCCCGGGTGAGCGCTATATCCATCCTTTCGGAATCACCGGGCAGGGTACCTGGGCAGCGGCCTTCCATCATTTCTGGCTGGACAGCCAGCGCCGGGGAATGCCCTCCGAACTGGGCGATTTTTGCCTGGAAACCGTCGCCTCGCGGGACGACCTGTTCTCGCTCGACACACAGCCGCAGGTCAACTACGCCTACCACTTCGACGCGGGCCTGTACGCCAGGTTCCTGCGCCGCATCGCTGAAAGCCACGGTCTGGTGCGCGTGGAAGGAAAGATCCGCCAGGTCGAGCAGGACGGCGCCGATGGCTCCGTCACCGCGCTGGTGCTGGAAGACGGCCAGCGGCTCGAAGGGGACCTCTTCATCGACTGCACCGGCTTTCGTGGCTTGTTGATCGAGCAGACCTTGCATACCGGGTACGAAGACTGGAACCAGTGGTTGCCCAGCGACCGCGCTGTCGCGGTGCAGACCGAGCCGGTGGGACCGCCCGTGCCCTACACGCGCGCCATAGCCCACCAGGCGGGTTGGCGCTGGCATATTCCTCTCCAGCACCGGGTCGGCTGCGGGCTGGTCTTCTCGAGCCGGCACATGTCCGACGACGAGGCACGAGCCAAGCTCTTGCACGATGTCGGCGCCCCCCCTATCCGCGAACCCTGGCTGGTTCCCTTCCGCACCGGACGCAGGCTTAAGGCTTGGAACAAGAACGTCGTTTCCCTGGGTCTGGCCAGTGGTTTCATCGAACCGCTCGAATCGACCAGTATCCACCTTGCGATCAGCGCCGTCGTACGCCTGGTCCAACTGTTTCCATACGACGGCATCGCGCCATCGCTGGTGGATCTCTACAACCAGGTCAGCCGCGAAGAGATGGAGCATGTGCGCGATTTCATCATCCTGCACTACCACGCCACCCAGCGCGACGAGCCGATGTGGACGGAGTGCCGGGAAATGGAGCTGCCGGAATCGCTGGCGGCGCGGCTGCGTGCCTGGCGCGAACGCGCGCATGCCTGGCAGGATGGCAATGAGCTTTTCCGCATCGATTCCTGGACCCACGTGTTGCTGGGCCAGGGCATCGCACCCGGACAGCCCCACCCCCTGGCAAGAGCGGTGCCCGACGGGGACCTGGGCAAACTCCTGGCCGCGCTCCGGGAACCTATCGGCCGCGCAGTCGCGCAGATGCCTCCCCAGCAGGAGTTCATAAACCGCTACTGCAAGGCCGGGCCAGAAGTGTGGGGTATACGGAGGACGCCGCAGTAAAGCTGCGCGACGGATCGACGGGCAATGCAGATAGCACCTCATCCCGATATCAGTATCAGCAAGCGGAATATCGGGCTTGAGGGCGCGCCGCTGCTGGTGATCGACAATCTGGTCGCCGATCCCGACCGACTGGTGCGAAAGGCCGGCAACCGCCATTTCGTTAAGCAGCCTTCGATGTTTCCGGGGGTGCGCGCGCCGGCCCCGCTTTCCTACCAGCAGTTTCTCGAGGTGCTGTTGAATCCGCTCCTAGCCGATTGTTTCGACCTGGCCCCGGGACGGTTCGAGTTCCCCATGTGCCATTTCTCCCTGGTCACGCAAGCGCCGCGGGACCTGGTCTTCCTGCAGCGGGTGCCGCATATCGATTCGGTCAGCGCCGAAGGACTGGCCACCGTGCACTACCTGTTCCGGAGGAGTTGGGGCGGAACGGCGTTCTACCGCCATCGCCAGAGCGGCTTCGAATACATCGATGCGTCGCGCCATGCGACCTACTTCGATTGCCTTGCGCAGGAAAGCCGGGGAGCGGGTGTCGCGGGACCGGGATACATCGACGAGGACACGCCGTTGTTCCAACGCATCGACACGGTGGACGGCGTGTTCAACCGCCTGGTCGTTTATCGACGCAACTCGCTGCATTCGGGCCGGATAGACAACGCGCGGGTGCCGCCGGCAGACCCGTTGCACTGGTAGCGCTAACTTTTTTTATGTTGGAGGGCCAGGTCGATGAAGTTCACCGCCGGGATCGATGCAGGCACGCAGAGCGTCAAGGTGGTCGTATACGACGGCCAGGCGCGGTGCATCGTCGCTTCCAGGAGTGCGGCGCTCGAGCTCATCAGTGGCGATGATGGTTCGCGCGAGCAGCACCCCGATGCGTGGACCCAGGCGATCAGGCAATGCTTCGCCGGCATCGATGCGGGCGTTCGCAGCCGGATCGGAGCCATCGCAATCTCCGGACAGCAACACGGCTTCGTGCCGCTGGACGCGGAAGGCGAGGTGCTGGCCCCGGCAAAGTTGTGGTGCGATACCAGCAGCGCCGCCGAATGCGTGGAAATCACCGAGGCGGCCGGCGGCGTGGCGCGGTGCATCGAACTGGCCGGCAATCCGATCCTCGCCGGGTATACCGCGTCCAAGTTGCCGTGGACGCGAAAGCATCGACCCGAGGCCTACCGCCGCCTTGCGACGATCCTGCTACCGCACGACTACCTGAATTTCTGGCTGACCGGAGCGACGTTCTGCGAAGCCGGCGATGCCTCAGGTACCGGCTGGCTGGATGTGCGCAACCGTCGCTGGTCGCCGGAATTGCTCCGCGCCATCGATCCGGACCGCGACCTGTCCCGATGCCTGCCGCCCCTGGTCGATACCGGCACCACCTATCCGATCAGGGCCGACCGCGCCGAACAACTGGGCCTGGCCGGGGACGTGTTGGTGGCAACCGGCGGCGGCGACAACATGATGGCGGCCATCGGTACTGGCTGCGTGGTCCCGGGCAGGCTGGTGATGAGCCTTGCACGGTGGCGACCGAGGCCATGGCCAGGCTGTTCGGATTCAGCAGCCGCGACGGCGACCGCCATATCCTGGCCACCGAGCCCGGCGCCGGGGGCCTCACCCTGCTGCCGTTCCTCAACGGCGAGCGCACCCCGGATCTTCCGCTGGCCAAGGGCGCATTGACCGGCCTCACTGCGCTCAACGCCAGCCCTGCCAATTTCTATCGCGCCGCCATGGAAGGCGCGACCTACAACCTCAAGCACGGCTTCGAGGCCTTTGCCTCGGCGGGCATGCGCTTCGACCATATCGTGCTCACCGGCGGCGGCGCGGGCAGCGCGGCCTGGCGGCAGATGGTGGCCGACGTGTTCGCGGTGCCGGTGCAGGTCCCGCGTGAAGTCGAAGGCGCCGCATTCGGCGCCGCGCTGCAGGCGCTCTGGTCTCTTTCGAACCGGGGCGATGCCGGAATCACGTTCGCCGAGCTGGCCGACACCCATGTCAGCTTCGACGAAGCACTCGCCTGCAGCCCGCGGACCGAGCACGTCCAGGCATACCGCGAGCCCTACCAGCGATTCCTCGACCATCTGGTCGCGGTCCGCCAACTCTATGCCGCATGACGTTTCCACCCCCGTCTGACCCCCACTGGAAGGATTTTGCTATGAGCGCTCAACATTTCGTCGGCAACAAGGAATACTTTCCTGGGATCGGCCGCATTCCCTTCGAGGGCCCGCAATCGGACAACCCGCTGGCCTTCAAGGTCTACGACGCCGGCAAGCAGGTCGGCGGCAAGACCATGGCCGAGCATCTGCGCTTCGCCGTCTGCTACTGGCACACCTTCACCAATGCCGGCCACGACCCCTTCGGCCCCGGCACGCGCCGCTTCCCCTGGGAAGCCGGATCGCCGATGGCCACGGCCGAGGCCAAGGTCGACGCCGCATTCGAGTTCTGCACCAAGCTGGGCGTGCCGTACTGGTGCTTCCACGATGTTGACCTGGCCCCCGACGCGGAGGATATCGGCGAGTACGAGAGCAACCTCAAGCACATGGTGGCGCTGGCCAAGGAGCGTCAGCAGGCCACCGGCATGAAGTTGCTGTGGGGTACGGCCAACCTGTTCTCGCACCCGCGCTACATGAATGGCGCATCGACCAATCCGGATTTCGCGGTGGTCGCGCGGGCCGCGGTGCAGGTCAAGGCGGCGCTGGATGCCACCGTGGAACTGGGCGGCGAGCACTACGTGTTCTGGGGCGGCCGCGAGGGCTACGCCTCGCTGGTCAACACGCAGATGAAGCGCGAACTCGAGCACTTCGCGCGGTTCCTGACCATGGCGCGCGACTACGGGCGCAGCATCGGCCTGAAGGGCAACTTCCTGATCGAGCCCAAGCCGATGGAGCCGATGAAGCACCAGTACGATTTCGACAGCGCCACCGTGGCCGGCTTCCTGCAGCAGCATGGCCTGGACAAGGACTTCAAGCTCAACATCGAAGCCAACCACGCGACCCTGTCGGGACACACCTTCGAGCATGACCTGCAGGTGGCCTCCGATCACGGCCTGCTGGGCAGCATCGACGCCAACCGCGGCAATGCCCAGAACGGCTGGGACACCGACCAGTTCCCGACCGACCTCTACGACACCGTGGCGGCGATGCTGGTGGTGCTGCGCCAGGGCGGCCTCGAAGGCGGCCTGAACTTCGATGCAAAGGCGCGTCGCGAATCCACCGACATGGAAGATCTCTTCATCGCCCATATCGGCGGCATGGATGCGTTCGCGCGCGGGCTGGAAGTAGCACACGCGCTGCTGACCGAATCGCCGTGGGAGAAGTGGCGCGCCGAGCGCTACGCCAGCTTCGATGCGGGCGCAGGCCGCGACTTCGCGCAGGGCAGGCTGTCGCTTGCCGATCTCCGCGGACTGGCGTTGGGCCACAGCGAACCCAGGCAGATCAGCGGCAAGCAGGAGCGCTACGAGAACCTGCTCAACCAGTACCTGCTGCGCTAAACACACATGGCGCCGCGGCGCCGCTCCAACCGACCCATCGAAGCGACAGGGGAACATGGTATGACCCGTTCCGGCACCACTGGAAGCGCATCGCTCCATCCTGGCGAGGACACCCGTTTCATCATCCTGATCAGTTGCGTGGCCACGATCGGTGGCTTCCTGTTCGGATTCGACAGTGGGGTCATCAACGGCACCGTGGACGGCCTGCAGCAGGCGTTCGATTCCGACTCGGTCGGCACCGGCTTCAATGTCGCCTCGATGCTGCTGGGTTGCGCAGTCGGTGCATTCTTCGCCGGGCGGCTGGCCGACCTGTATGGCAGGCGGGCGGTGCTGGTCGTGTCGGCGGTGTTCTTCCTGGTGTCGGCGTGGGGTTCGGGGATCGCGACAGGCTCGCTGGAGTTCGTGCTGTACCGCGTGCTCGGCGGTTTCGCCGTAGGCGCGGCCAGCGTCATGTCACCGGCCTACATCAGCGAGGTTTCGTCTGCCCGCTACCGTGGCCGGCTGGCCACCGTCCAGCAGATCGCCATCATCGGCGGCCTGTTCGCCGCCTTCCTCAGCAACTACCTGCTGGCCCGGTTCGCAGGCTCGTCGGTGCAATCATTCTGGCTGGATTTCGAGGCCTGGCGCTGGATGTTCTGGATCGAGATCGCACCGGCGGCCGTATTCCTGGTGGCGTTGCTGTTCATTCCCGAGAGCCCACGGTACCTGGTCGTGAAACGGCGGAATGCCGATGCCCTGGCGGTGCTGGGCCGTCTCTACGGGCCCGGCGAGGCGCAACTCAAACTGGGCGAGATCCAGGCTTCGCTTGCCGGCGACCAGCACCGGCCGCGCCTGTCCGACCTGCTGGCAAAAGGTACCGGCAGGGTGCGCCCCATCGTCTGGATAGGCGTGGGCCTGGCTACCTTCCAGCAGCTGGTGGGCATCAACGTCGTGTTCTATTACGGAGCCGTGCTTTGGCAGGCGGTGGGCTTCTCGGAAAACGATGCGCTGCTGATCAACGTACTGTCGGGTGCGCTCAGCATCGGCGCCTGCCTGGTGACGGTGATGCTGATCGACCGCATCGGGCGCAAGCCGCTGCTGTGGGCGGGCTCGGTCGGCATGGCGGTGTCGCTGGCCACAATGGTGCTGGCATTCGCAAGCGGCTCGCTTGACGCGGTGGGCAGGCTGCAGCTGTCCGACGGCATGGGCGTGCTGGCGCTGGTAGCCGCCAATGTCTACGTGGTGTTCTTCAACGTCTCCTGGGGCCCGGTGATGTGGGTGATGCTGGGCGAGATGTTCCCCAACCAGATCCGCGGCTCAGGCCTGGCGGTGGCCGGCCTGGCGCAGTGGACGGCCAACTTCCTGGTGACCATGACCTTCCCGATGCTGCTGGCCGGCATCGGCCTGGCGGGCACCTATGGCTTTTACACCCTCGCGGCCCTGGTCTCGGTGTTCTTCGTGCTGCGTTGCGTGCACGAGACCAAGGGCAGGGAGCTGGAACAGATGCAAGGCTGACCCTGCCATGGCCCTGCGCGCACGACAACAGCCAGGCTATCGCCCGCGTGGCCGCGCGCGGGCGCCACGCGGTAGCGGGCGATCAGGCTTTCCGCGGCCGCTTCGGCGCCAGCGGCGGTGCGACGGAATCGCGGCGGATCAGCTGGTACGACGCCACGTGGTCGACGACCATGCGGGTGCTGCGGTCCTTGCTGCGTATGGTTCGCAGGAGTATGTCGATGGCCGAGTCCGCCATGTCCGAGACCGGCTGGTGGATGGTGGTCAGTTCCGGCCACACCGTGGTCGCGGCGAAGGTATCGTCGAAGCCCACCACCGACAGGTCGCGCGGCACGTCGAGCCCCTTGCGATGGGCGACGGAAATGGCGGCCGCGGCCATGTCGTCGTTGCTGGCGAAGATGGCGGTGGGCGCCGGCTTGCGGGCCAGCAGTTTTTCGCTGGCGTCCAGGCCGGACCGGTAGGTGAAATAGCCCTGCTCGACCAGGCTGCGGTCGAAGGCGATCCCGGCCTCGGCCAGGGCGGCCTGGAAACCCTCGAAACGGTGCGCGCTGGCGGTCTGGTCGGGATTGCCCTTGATGTAGCCGATGCGGGTGTGTCCCTGGGCGATCAGGTGCGCAGTGATCTCCTTGCTGGCGCGGAAATCGTCGATGCGCACGCAGGAGATCTCGTCACTGAAGCGGCCCGAGGCGATCGATACCACCGGCACCCCGGCGCTGACGAACTCCTTGATCACCGCCTTGGACTCGCAAAGCGGCGGCGGCAGGATGACCCCGGCCACGGTCTTGGCCAGGACGCGGGCCGCATTGCGCTGCTCGGTCGCGGTGAGATGGTCCCAGGTGTCGATCACCAGTTGGGCGGCGGTGCGGGCCGCGCCGCTGAGCGCACCGACCAGGAGTTCCTGCAGGTAGGCCGAGCTGGGATTGGTATAGATCAGGGCGATGCGGGTGTGCTGGGCCGCGGCCAGGGAACTGGCCGCCAGGTTGGGCGTATAGCCCAGTTCCTGGACCGCCCGCATCACCTTGTCGCGGGTCGAGTCCCGCACTTTGCCCTGGCCGTTGATCACCCGCGAAACGGTCATGGGGGAGACCCCGGCAAGCGCAGCGACTTCATCGATGGTCACCGCGCGTCCCTTGCGTCGCACGGCCTTCTTGGGTTTCTCCAACGCGGGCACCTTGGTTTGGCGGATGGTCGGGCCGGGCGGGCCACTCTCCCATGAGCGGGGAACGAGGCATCGGCGCGGGGTCCGGATTGTACGGATCGCTGGTGCGGATGGTACCGCTAACAGCGATTAGCCGGGGGCGAGGCCGCATGCGCGACCGGTCGATGGGGCGGGAACGCCGGGCCCGATGGGGGCCAGCACTGGTCGCGGCGGCGTTGTCGTTGCTACCCGGCCTCGGCGTGCATGCCGCGTGGGCCGAGGATGGGTACGACCTGTGGCTGCGCTATCGTCCACTCGCCGCCGAGCGCGTGCCGGCATACCGCGCGCGGGCGACCGAGCTGGTGGCGAACGCGGAACAAGGACCGGTGCTCGCCGCGGCCCGTTCCGAACTGCAGCGGGGCCTGGGCGGCCTGCTGGGTGCGTCGCCGCCGGCGTCACCGGTCGTGACCCGCGATGGTGCCGTGGTAATCGGCAGCGCGACATCATCGCCGCTCATCGCCCGTCTCGGGCTGGACCTCGACCACCTGGGTCCCGAGGGCTATCTGCTCCGCAGCATGGAACTCGAGGGTCGTACGACCACCGTGATCGCCGCGCCCGAGGACATCGGCGTGCTGTATGGCGTGTTCCATTACCTGCGCCTGCTGCAGACGGGGCAGTCGACGGATCGGCTGGAACTGCGCCAGGCGCCGCGCCTGAAGCTGCGGGTGCTCAACCATTGGGACAACCTGGATGGGTACGTGGAGCGTGGTTACTCGGGCGCTTCGCTATGGGACTGGCACAAACTGCCCGGCTACGTGGACCCGCGCTATGTCGATTACGCGCGTGCCAACGCATCGCTGGGCATCAACGGGACCGTGCTCAACAACGTCAATGCCAACGCGCGGAGCCTGGGCAGCACTTACCTGGCGAAAGCCGCGGTCCTGGCCGATGTATTCCGCCCCTATGGCGTCCGCGTGTTCCTGAGCGCGCGCTTCAGCGCGCCGATGGAAATCGGTGGCCTGCCGACGGCCGATCCACTGGATCCGGGCGTGCAGCGTTGGTGGCGGGACAAGGCCGACGAGATCTACCGGACCATCCCCGATTTCGGCGGCCTGCTGGTCAAGGCCAATTCCGAAGGCCAGCCCGGGCCGCAGGACTACGGCAGGACGCATGCCCAGGGCGCTAACCTGCTCGCCGATGCGCTGGCGCCGCACGGCGGCGTGGTGATGTGGCGCGCGTTCGTCTATTCGCACGAGCAACCTGTCGACCGGGCCATGCAGGCCCACCAGGAGTTCGTGCCGCTCGACGGCAAGTTCAGGCCGAACGTCCTGCTGCAGGTGAAGAACGGGCCGATCGACTTCCAGCCGCGCGAGCCGTTGCATCCGCTGTTCGGTGCCTTGCCCGCCACCAACCTGATGGTGGAATTCCAGATCACCAAGGAATACCTCGGTTTCGCCACCCATCTGGCCTACCTGGGGCCGCTCTACGAAGAGACGCTCGATGCCGATACCCAGGCGCGGGACAGGCACGTGACCGTGGCCGAGGTTCTCCTCGGTCGGGCCGACGCCGCGGCCTTAAACGGAATGGCGGGCGTGGCCAACATCGGCTCCGACCGCAACTGGAGCGGTTCCCATTTCGACCAGGCCAACTGGTATGCCTTCGGCCGCCTGGCCTGGGATCCGGCCAGCGATTCCCGCGAGATCGCCGCCGACTGGGCCAGGATGACCTTCTCCAACGACCCGCGTTTCGTGGCCCCGGTGGTGGAGATGATGATGGGTTCGCGCCATGCGGTGGTGGACTACATGACGCCACTCGGCCTGCACCACGTGATGGCGCGGGGGCATCACTACGGGCCGGGGCCGTGGGTGGAAGGCGGTCCGCGCGCCGACTGGACTTCGGTCTATTACCACCGCGCCGACCGCGACGGGATCGGTTTCGACAGGACCCCCCGCGGCAGCAATGCGGTGGCCCAGTATCCGTCTGCACTGGCCCGGCAGTTCGGGGATCCGGCGCTCGTGCCGGAGGATCTGCTGCTGTGGTTCCACCATGTGCCCTGGGACTACCGGACGCAGTCGGGCCGGATCCTGTGGGACGAACTCGTGTTCCGCTACACGCGTGGCGTGGCCCGGGTGCGGCGGATGCGGGCTACCTGGGAAGGGTTGGCTGGGTATGTCGACGACGAACGCCACGCCCAGGTCAGTGCCTTCCTCTCCATCCAGGAGCGCGAAGCGCAATGGTGGCGCGACGCCAGCATCGCCTATTTCCAGCATGTCTCTGGGCAGCCGCTGCCTGCCGGGTTCGCGCCGCCGGCGCAGTCGCTCGACTACTACAAGGCGCTGGAATTTCCTTTCGCGCCGGGGGATGGAAGATGAGGGATCCGTATATCGGCCAGATGGCGCGTTGGCTGGTCGCGATGCTCGCGGCCGTGGCCCTGTTGCACGCGCGCCCGCTGCACGCGCAGGGCGTGGGCGAAGCTGCGTTGCTCGATCCCATGTTCCAGCAGCACGGCGTGCTGCAACGCGACCAGCCCATCCGGATCAGGGGACACGCGCCGCCCGGACGGGAGGTGCAGGTGAGCCTGGACGGGCACCAGGCGCGCACCCGATCCAAGCCGGCGGGAACCTGGGAACTGCTGTTGCCGGCCTTGCCCGCCGGCGGACCGCACCTGCTGGTCGCCAGCGACGGGGTGAGGACGCAGTCGGTGCCCGACCTGCTGGTGGGCGATGTCTGGCTGTGCTCGGGACAGTCGAACATGGAGTTGCCGGTGTGGCGCGCGCTGGATGCGGAATCCGAACTGGCCAACGCCCGGGCGCCCACCCTGCGCCTGCTGACCGTGCCGAAAGCGGCAAGCCCGATGCCGGTCGAAGTTCTTGCCGCGCCGGCGCAATGGCAGAAGGTCGATGCGGAAACCTTGCGGGACTTCTCCGCCGCCTGCTTCTACTTCGCGCGGGAACTGCAGAAGAGCGTCGACGTGCCGATGGGCCTGATCGATGCCTCATGGGGCGGTTCGCGCATCCAGGCCTGGATCGATCCCGAGGCACTGGAATCGGAGCCACGCTACCGGGAATCGCTGGAGGTGCTCGCGGTGTACGCCAGGGACCCCCTCGGCGCGGCCCGGCGCTGGGGCGAGGCCTGGGCAGGATGGTGGCAGCAGCGTGCCGGCAACGCCGCAGATGACCGGCCGTGGAGCGGGTCGGACGCGCCGGACTGCACGTGGCGCGCGGCGCCTGCGGAACTCGGTCCCTGGGAGCACTGGAACGAACCGGCACTGGCCCACTTCGATGGCATGGTCTGGTTCCGCACCGGCTTCGAGCTCACCCCGGAACAGGCGCGGCAGGAAGCGGTGCTGGAACTCGGCGCGCTGGACGAAACCGACATGACCTGGGTCAACGGGGTTGCGGTGGGTGGCAGCTACGACCCCGGGTCGGCGCGCCGATACCCGCTGCCTTCCGGGTTGCTGAAGGAAGGCCGGAACCGGGTCGTCATCAACGTGCTCGATACCTGGCGGGAGGGCGGGATGCAGGGTCCGGCCTCCGCTTACCGGCTGCTGTTGCAGGACGGATCCAGGGTGGCCCTGGGCGGCTGGGAATATCGCGTCGCGCCCGAGGGCGATTCGCCCCCCGGTGTGCCCTGGCAATCGGCCGGAGGCGTTTCGACACTGCACAACGGCATGATCGCGCCCCTGGGCCGCTATGGCCTGCGCGGCGTGCTCTGGTACCAGGGCGAATCCAACACCGGCGAGCCCGACCAGTACGCCGACCTGCTGCGCCGCTTGAGCAACGGATGGCGCGCCCGTTTCGGCAGCGGCCTGCCTGTCCTGGTGGTCCAGCTGGCCGGTTATGGCACTCCCGCCTCCGCCCCGGGCGAAAGCGGTTGGGCGAGCCTGCGCGAGGCGCAGCGGCGAGTGGCGGACGCGGATCCGCAGATGGCCCTGGTCACTGCGGTGGACCTGGGCGACCGCTACGACATCCACCCGCCGAACAAGCAGGAACTGGGTCGCAGGCTGGCGCGCGCGGCCCGCCAGCTGGTCTACGGCGAGGCAGTGTCGGCCGCGGGTCCGGTTCCCCTGTCAGCCAGCCGGCGGGGCGATGCGATCGTGGTCCGCTTCGGGGACCTCGATGCGGACCTGGTGGCCTACGGCGCGGATGGCCCGGTGGGCTTCGAACTGTGTGGCGATGAAGTGGCCAGCTGCCAATACGCCAGCGGGCGGATCGAGGGACCGGAAGTAGTGCTGCGCTCCGCATTGCCGGTCCGTCCCACCCGGGTCCGCTACGGCTGGGCCGACAACCCCGTACTCAATCTTTTCGATCGCGCCGGCCTGCCGGTCGGTCCCTTCGAAATCAACCTGCCCTGAGGACCCTGATGCCAAGTCCAGCCAAGCATTGCGTTGCAGCCGAACGGATCAGGCGGATGATCCGCATGGCCTGCCTGTTCGCGTCCGTCGCCCTGGTCGCGCCGCGCGCCCTGGCGCAGGACCCGGTGTTGTTCGACTGGTTCGAGTATCGGGGCAGCGATCGCGTATTCGACCTGCCGGCACCGCCGGGCCACTATCGCAACCCGGTGCTGGCCGGCTTCCACCCCGACCCCAGCATCACCCGCGCCGGCGACCGGTTCTACCTGGTCACCTCGAGCTTCGCCTTCTTCCCAAGCATCCCTGTTTTCGAAAGTACCGACCTGGTGCACTGGAAGCAGATCGGCAATGTCATCGATCGCGCTTCGCAGCTGGATTTCGATGGCCTGGGTATCTCGCGCGGCGTGTTCGCGCCTGCCATCGAGTACCACGACGGGATCTTCTACGTGGCCAACACCGCGGTGGACCGGGGGGGAAACTTCATCGCCACGGCCAGAGATCCCAGGGGGCCATGGTCGGACCCGGTCTGGTTGCCGGGCATCGAGGGCATCGATCCCTCGCTGTTCTTCGACGAGGACGGGCGCGTGTACCTGCTCAACAACGACGCGCCGAGGGGCAAGCCGCGTTACGACGGGCACCGCGCGATCTGGATGCAGGAGCTCGACCTGCCGACGATGACCCCGGTGGGGCCGCGCGAGGTGCTCATCGACGGCGGCGTGGACCCGTCCAGCAACCCGATCTGGATCGAAGGGCCGCACATCTTCAAGCGCGATGGCTGGTACTACCTCAATTGCGCCGAGGGCGGGACCGGACCCCAGCACTCACAGGTGATCCTGCGCAGCCGCCAGGTATGGGGCCCGTACCTGCCCTATGCCGGCAACCCCATCCTGACCCAGCGCGACCAGCCCGCCGAGCGTCCCCATCCGATCACCAACGCCGGCCATGCCGACTTGGTGGAAGGCTTGGACGGGCGCTGGTGGGCCACGTTCCTGGCCAGCCGCAACTATGGCCAGACCCACTACAACACCGGCCGGGAAACCTTCCTGCTGCCGGTGCAGTGGAAGGACGGCTGGCCGGTCATCCTGGAACAGGGCCTGGAGATCCCCTACGTCGCCCCGGGGCCCGGCTTCATGGGCGGCGACGGCGGGCAGGCGCCGCTGTCCGGCAACTTCAGCTGGCGCGACGAGTTCGACAAGCAGGCGCTGGACCGCGCCTGGATGTTCCTGCGGAAGCCGGGGCATGCGTGGGCGGACCTGTCCAGCCATCCGGGGCAACTCGCCATCTCGCCGTTGGCCGCAAGCCTGGACACGCTGGGCAATCCCGCGTTCCTGGCGCGCCGGCAGCAGCACACCGCCTTCGAGGCCAGCCTCGCACTGCGTTTGCCGGTGCAACCCGGGACCGAGGCCGGCATCGCCGCGTTCCAGAACGAAACCCACTGGTACTTCCTCGGCGTCCGGCGGAGAGGACCCGGCGGCCAGGAGCTGTTCCTGGAGCGCAGCAGTCGCTTCGGCAGGCGCGTCGTCGCCACCACCCCGATCCCCGGCACGGAACTGCTGCAACTCAGGATCAGTGGCGATGGCGGCGATTACAGCTTCGGCTTCAATGCCGGAGCCGGCTGGCAGTGGCTGAAACAACACGAGGACGGCACGGTACTCAGCACCGATGTCGCCGGCGGCTTCATCGGCGTCGTGCTGGGACCGCATGCGCGTGTATCGACCATCGACAGAGGCCAGGACCATGCAGACCAGTGACCCCATCGAACGCGTTCGCCCATGCGACGGTTCCCGCAAGCTGCCGGTGATCGGCGCCTTGCTGGGCGTACTGTTGACCGTGGCGGTGCCGGCGAGCCAGGGGCTCGCGGCTGAAGCGGCCAGCCCAGCGGCCACGCAAGCACCCTGGCTGGACACCCGCCTGGGTTTCGAGGAGCGGGCGGCGGCGCTGGTGTCGCGCATGACCCTGGAGGAAAAGGCCGCGCAGATGCAGAACGCGGCCCCGGCCATCGAACGCCTGGGCGTACCGGCGTATGACTGGTGGAACGAGGCCCTGCATGGGGTCGCCCGCGCGGGCGGCGCCACGGTCTTCCCGCAAGCCATCGGCATGGCCGCGACCTTCGATGTTCCATTGATGGACGAGGTGGCCACCGCCATCAGCGACGAGGCGCGCGCCAAGCACCACTGGTTCGCGGCGCAGGGCCAGCGCGGCCGCTACCAGGGCCTGACCTTCTGGTCGCCCAACATCAATATCTTCCGCGATCCGCGCTGGGGCCGAGGCCAGGAAACCTACGGCGAGGATCCCTACCTGACCGCGCGCATGGGCATCGCCTTCGTGCGCGGCCTGCAAGGCGACGATCCGGTTTATCGCAAGCTGGATGCAACCGCCAAGCATTTCGCCGTGCACAGCGGGCCGGAGGCCGATCGCCACCACTTCGATGCCCGGCCCTCGCGGCGCGACCTGTACGAAACCTACCTGCCGGCGTTCGAAGCGCTGGTCAGGCAGGCGGACGTGGATGCGGTGATGGGCGCCTACAACCGGGTCTACGGTGAATCGGCCAGCGCCAGCCGCTTCCTGTTGCGGGACATCCTGCGCCGGGACTGGGGCTTCAAGGGCTATGTCATGTCCGATTGCTGGGCCGTCGACGACATTTGGAAGAACCACCGCATCGTGGCCACGGTCGAGGAAGCCTCCGCGCTGGCCGTGCGCAACGGCACCGAGCTGGAGTGCGGGCAAAGCTATGCCGCGGCGCTGCCGGTGGCGGTGCGCAAGGGCCTGATCCGCGAGGCGGAGATCGATGAAGCGCTCACCCGCCTGATGACGGCGCGTTT
>SEHC01000380.1 GCA_004173415.1 Lysobacteraceae bacterium | reverse complement strand
GAAGGCGTGCAGTTCCATCCCGAGTCGATCCTGACCGAGCATGGGCATGCGCTGCTGAAGAATTTCCTGGAGCGATAGAGAAGAACTTGCTGGAGCGATAGAGAGGAACTTGCTGGAGCGATAGAAAGGTCGTCATCCCGGCGCAAGCCGGGACCCATGTCACCGACGACGCAGTACTGAATCCAGTGCAAGGATTGCCGAAGCGACAAGCTGGGTCCCGGCGTGCGCCGGGATGACGACCTTTCTATCGCACCAGCAAGTTCCTCTCTATCGCTCCAGCAAGTTCTTCTCCATCGCTCCAGCAAGTTCGTCTCCATCGCTAGCAAGTTCTTCTCCATCGCTCCAGCAAGTTCTTCTCTATCGCTCCAGGAAATTCTTCAGCAGCGCATGCCCATGCTCGGTCAGGATCGACTCGGGATGGAACTGCACGCCTTCCACCGGGAATTCCCTGTGGCGCAGGCCCATGATCTCCTCGAACGAACCGTCTTCCAGCTCGGTCCAGGCAGTGACCTCGAGGCTGTCGGGCAGCGTGGCGCGGTCGACGACCAGCGAATGGTAGCGGGTGGCCTCATAGGCATCGGGCAGGCCCGCGAACACGCCCTTTCCCTCATGGCGGATACGCGAGGTCTTGCCGTGCATGATGGTTTTC
The DNA here is from genome assembly GCA_004173415.1 of Lysobacteraceae bacterium. Taxonomy (GTDB): domain Bacteria; phylum Pseudomonadota; class Gammaproteobacteria; order Xanthomonadales; family Xanthomonadaceae; genus Pseudoxanthomonas_A. The sequence goes on along the minus strand of SEHC01000380.1, from coordinate 4,022 downwards.
GCGCGGATGACCTCGCCGCCATAGGCCTGGCCGATGCTCTGGTGGCCCAGGCAGACGCCGAGGATCGGCGTGGTGGCGCCCATGCGCTCGATGATTTCCAGCGAGACACCGGCTTCGTTCGGGGTGCAGGGCCCGGGCGAGATCACGATGCGTTCCGGCGCGAGCTTTTGTATCTCGTCCACCGTCAATGCATCGTTGCGCACCACCTTGACCTCGGCCCCCAGCGTTTGCAGGTACTGCACGAGGTTGTAGGTGAAGCTGTCGTAGTTGTCCAACATCAAGAGCATTGCGCTTTACTCCCCTCCCCCGCCAGCGGGGAAGGATCAGGGATGGGTGCTGGTCAATCGGCCAGCAGGAACACGGTGTAGATCTTGTCCTCGAAAGTCACGTAGCCGGTCTGCAGGGACTCGGCCGGACCGCTGCTGAGGCGCGAGCCGGTCACTTCGATACGGTCCAGGGAATACGCATCACCGCCGGGCGAACGCCATTCGTACATCGACGGCCAAGTGCCTTCCTGGACGCCATACTCGAATTGCGGCGCCACGTCGGAGACACTGTAGATGCCCCCGAGCCTGGCTCCGTACGCTTTGGCGATGACCTCGGCCTTCTCGCGCGATGACTCAATGCTCTTGTGGCGCAGCGCGGCACGTAGGGCGCCCTGCCCGGACAGTTCCGTGTCGACCGCCGACACCTTCAGCTCCTCCGAAGTCTGGAGATTGGCCAGGAACTCCTGCAGGGCCGATTGCCTGTCGAACCGCGCGGTAATCGTGCGGGTCACCGCAGTACCGACGAATACCTGCTCCCGCTTCTCCGAATCGTAGCGTTGGCGCGGCTCGATCTGCAGCGAAGTGGCGATGATCTCGCCCGGCATGACATGGGCCGCGCCGAGCTTCTTCAATACCAGCTGCACGTTCGCTTCCACCCGTTTCCGGGCCGCCCCCGGCGAGGGATCAACCGCTTCGAATTCCAGCGTTATCCGGAAACGGTCCGGAATCGCACGCGCCTGGGCGTCCCCGTAGACGAGGATGTGGCGGGTCGGCGGAAGCGCGTTGACCTGGGCGCAGGCATCGCCGATGGCGAGCGAAGCAAGCAATGCGAGGATCGTCCTGGCGTTCATGTCAAATCTCCTGGTGTTGAGGGGCGCCGCGGATACCGCGCTGTTCTCATGCAACGAGCCGTCTCCGGTTCCGGGGTTCGGCAGGCAACCCTCACAACCCCTTCGCCGCTTCCGCCACCGCCCGGAACAACGCCCTGCCCTTGTTCATCGTCTCGTCCCATTCCTTCTCCGGATCGGAGTCGTAGACGATGCCGGCGCCGGCCTGCACGTGCAGGCGCCCGTCCTTGATCACCGCGGTGCGGATGGCGATCGCGGTGTCCGCGTCGCCATGGCCCGCAGCACGTCGGCGTAGCTCAGACCGGGCAACAGCTTGCCGGTGACCTCGCTGACGATGTGCATGACGTGGCTGTAGCGCTCGATCACGAACTGCTCGCCGACCTGCACCGTGCCGGCCTCGGACACGCGGCCGGCATCGTTGCGGCCCAGGTCGATCAGCATCAGGTGCTCGGCGCGTTCCTTCGGATCGGCCAGCAGCTCGGCTTCCAATGCAAGATCCTCGTCATGGGTCCTGCCGCGCGGGCGGGTGCCGGCGATGGGACGCACGGTGACTTCGTCGTTTTCGAGGCGCACGAGGATCTCCGGAGACGATCCCACCACCTGCACGTCGCCCACGTCCAGGAAATACATGTACGGGGACGGATTCAGCGCGCGCAGCGCCCGGTACACGTCCACCGGCCGCGCGTTGAACGGCACGCTGAGCCGTTGCGACAGCACCACCTGGAAGATGTCGCCGGCGCGGATGTATTCCTTGGACTTCTCCACCGCGGCGATGAAGCCGTCATGGGTGAAGCCCGAAACGAAATGGCTTTCGTCCAGCACGTCGCGGGTGATCGGCGTCGGGTATGAGCCGGGCTGGCGCAGCTTGGTGGTCAGCACGTCGAGCCGCGCCTGTGCATTTTCCCAGGCACCCTCCTCGCGCGGGTCGGCGTGCACGATCAGGTACAGGCGGCCCTTGAGGTTGTCGAACACCGCCAGCTCTTCGGACAGCATCAGCAGGATGTCCGGGGTGTCGAGTTCGTCAGGCTTGTTGCCGCCATCGAGCCGCGGCTCGATGTAACCGATGCACTCGAAGCCGAACCAGCCGACCAGCCCGCCGGTGAAACCGGGCAGGCCTTCGAGCTTCGGCACCGAGTAGGAGGCGCGCAGTGCTTCGACTTCGGCGAACGGGTCGGCGACCTCGCGCGCTTCGACGACCTGGCCGTGGTCACGGACTTCCATGGCATGGCCACGGAAGCTGACCACGCGCCTGGCGGGCAGGCCGATGATCGAATAGCGGCCGAAGCGCTCCCCGCCTTCCACCGATTCCAGCAGGTAGGTATGCGGGGCGTCGGCGAGCTTCAGGTAGACCGAGAGTGGCGTGTCCAGGTCGGACAGCACTTCGCGGACGACGGGGACACGGTTGTACGGGCTGGAGGTGTGGCTTTCAGCGGCGTAGCGCTGGAACTGCTCGGACGTGATCAAAACGGGTTTCCTTCCGGGAATCGTGGGCATGGCGGGCGACGGCAAGGGACCACCATCGCCAGGGCCGGCGTGCGGAAGGAACGAGCTGCGGGAGCAGTGGACCGGACATGGCCCTACTTTACCCCAGCCCCAAGCCCCCGGGCATGGGTTGCGGGCATGGCCTGCTGCCAGGGCCGCTCCCCACCAACGCCGGCGCGCCCGATGTCCTGCCCCGCGTGCGGGACCCCGCGCCCCATGTACCGGCCGGCTTTCCTCGAGCGCGGGATCCCGGAACCCGTGCGCCTGACTTTTTCCTTCGTAACCCGACTGGAAAAAACCCGCGCCCGGGTCTTTTCCACTCGCACGCCGGGTCCAGGAGGCGCGCGCGCGAGGCTTCCTGCCGCGCAGGCCAGGCGCAGGAGGCCGGAATCGCGACCTCTTCCACCCCGATGCCGGGCCGGCGAAGCCCGGGCGCGGGACTTTCCAGCCCGCGCGCCGGCCTCCGCGGCCCGCACCCCGACGCCTTTCATCTCGCGCCCGGGCTGCCGCGGCCCGCTTTTCGCTTTTTCCGGCACGCGCGCCAAGCCCGCACGGTGGTAAGCGGGCCGGGGCGTGGCGCGATCGAAGACTGCGCGTCGCCGCGCGGGGCAGCTCAGATCGGCGGCGAGCGCAGCGGGCTGTCGGGCGGCAAGTGCATGCGCACCCGCCCGGCCACGCAGTCGATGCGGAAACGACGCGACTGGACCGGCTCGCCGTCCAGGTTGAGGGTCAAGGGCTGGGGGGCTTCGATTTCCAGCCACGGCAGTTGCGCCCGAACCGCGACGCGTTCCAGCGCCGCGGCCTTGCCTTCGGTCACCAGCGTGCCCACGGTCGCGGCCACTTCGCCGGAAAGCTCGGGCACCACGGTCAGCTCGAGCAGGCCGTCGTCGACGCGGGCATCGGGACACAGGGCCTGGCCGCCTCCGGCCTGGCGGCCGTTGCCGATCCCCAGCGCGATCATCCCGCCCTCCCAGGCAAAGCCGGGCCCGCGCACGTCGATCTGGACCGGATCGATGCGGCCCAGCCGGGAAATGCCGGTCACCAGGTAAGCCAGGCCGCCGAGCATCTTCTTCAGGCCCTCATCGGTCTCCACCGTGACCTGGGTGCCGAAGCCGCCGCTGGCCAGGTTGGCGCACCAGTGGGTGCCGTCTTCGGCCTGGAGCCGGATGAGGTCGATCGCCACCGCCGGCGCGGCGGCCACCAGCTCCAGCGCGGCCAGGGGTTCGTCTGGAATGCCCGCCGCACTGGCGAAGTCGTTGGCCGTGCCCAGCGGCACCAGGCCCAGGGTGGGCAGGGCATCGGCGGTCTCGTCGCGATGGGCCAGGGTGGTGGCGACCTCGCTCAGCGTGCCATCGCCGCCGGCCGCGACCAGCGTGTCCACGCCTTCGGCGATCGCTTCGGATACATGGCGCTCGGCATCGCCCGC
>SEHC01000379.1 GCA_004173415.1 Lysobacteraceae bacterium | reverse complement strand
TGGGCGATCGCCACCAGGCTGAAGGCGACCGCGTGCAAGGTGTGCCCGGAGGGAAAGCTGAACTCGTCCAGCGGCGCGACCCAGGCGCGGATGCGCAGGTCCGAGGCGAACGGCCGCGGCCGCCTGGTCCAGCGCTTGAGCAGCTTGTACAGGGCCAGCGCGATCGCCCCGGTGGCGGCCAGGTGCGCGGCGGCCGCCAGCCCGGCCCAGCCACCGGCCAGGACCATCGCGGCCATCAGCAGGTACCAGAACACGCCGTCGCCGAGCCGGCTGACCACGGCGAAGAAGCGGCGGACCGCGTCGCGCCGTGCCCAGCGGTTCGCGCGCAGGCACCAGCCGGTCTCGCGCAGGCGCAACTCAGGCAGCGGATGCGGTCGCATGCGGCCTCCCTTGCACGGCCAGAGAGGCCAGCACGGCGTCGAAATCGGCCGACACCTGTTCCGGATGCAGCTGCAGCATCGATTCGCGCGCGCGGCGCGCACAGGAGTGGCGCAGGCGGTCGTCGCCGGCCAGCCTGCTGGCCGCCGCGAGGAAGGCCTCGTCATCGGCGACGCTGGCGCCCTCCACGCCGTCGCGCAGGTGCTCGCGCGCGGCGCCGTAGTCGAAGGCGACGGTGGCCACGCCGCTGGCCATCGCCTCCAGGGTGGTGTTGCCGAAGGTTTCGCTGTGGCTGGGGAACAGGAACAGGTCGGCGCTGGCGAAATGGCGCGCGACCTGCTCGCCACGTTGCAGGCCGCAGAAGATGAAGTCCGGGTGTTGGGCGGCCAGCGCCGGCCGGGCCGGGCCGTCTCCGACCCAGACCATGCGCGCGTCGGGACGCACGCCCTGCAACTGGCGGAACGCGCGCACCGCCAGGCCCAGGTTCTTCTCGGCGGCGATGCGTCCCAGGTAGATCACGGCCAGGCCGTCCTCGCCCAGGTTCCACGACGCGCGCAGCCCGGCGTCGCGCCGCGATGGATCGAACAGCCCGGTGTCCACGGCGCGGGCCAGCCGGGTGACACGGCGGAATCCGCTGTCCTGCAGGAAGCCGGCCAGTTCCCGGGTCGGCACCAGCGTGGCCTGGCCGTGGTTGTGAAAGCGGCGCATCCAGCGCAGGGCGATGCCTTCGAGGAACGGCATGCCGTAGTCGCGCATGTACTGGTCGAAGCGGGTATGGAAGCCGGTGGCGACGGGGATGCCCAGCTGCCGCGCCGCGCGCAGCGCCGACCAGCCCAGCGGGCCTTCAGTGGCCACGTAGATTGCATCGGGCCTGGTGGCGCGCCAGCGCCGGGCCAGGCTGGTGGTGGCGGGAAAGCCGAACCGCAGGCCGGGATAGCGCGGCAGGCCGCCGCCGCGCACCAGCACGGTGTCGGTGCCGGCATCGCCATCGCCATCGCCATCGCCGTCCTGGCGTGGACGCACCACCGAGACCTCGTGGCCGCGTGCGCGCAGTCCGCACTCCAGCCCCTGCACGGTCAGGGCGACGCCGTTGACCTCCGGGGGATAGGTTTCGGTGATGATCGCATAGCGCATGGGCGGCTCCACCCTGTTTTGCCCATGCTGGGCCGCGGCCATGTAGCGGGTGTTGCAGCCGGGTGACCGGCCGGTGACGCAGCCCTCTGGCCTAGGGCACGCCGGCGCCGCGGGCCGCGGCGAGCAGGGCGTACCATTCCTCGCGGCTGAGCTCGACCTGGTCGGCCTGGCAGCAGGCCGCCAAGCGCTCCGGGCGGGTGGTGCCGATGACCGGCTGGATGCCGGCCGGATGTTTCAACAGCCACGCCAGCAGGACTGCCTCGGTGGCCACGCCGCGCGCCTGCGCGTACTCCCCGGCCAGGTCCGCGGCCGGACCGGACAGGCTGCCCCCGGCCAGGGGCGACCACGCCTGCAGCAGCAGCCCGTACTCGCGGCAGTAATCCAGGGTCGCGCCCGCGCCGCTGCCACCGGGCTGGTTGAACAGGAGGCCGTCGGAAACCAGTTGGTGGTGGGCCAGGCTCAGTTCCACCTGGTTGGCCACCAGCGGCTGTTCCAGGTGTTCCTGCAGCAGCGAGATCTGCGTGGCGCTGTGGTTGCTGACGCCGAAATGCAGGACCTTGCCGCTGTCCTGCAACTGGCTGAACGCGCGCGCCACTTCGTCCGGTTCCATCAGCGGGTCGGGGCGATGCAGCAACAGCAGGTCCAGGTGGTCGGTGTCGAGCCTCTTCAGCGTGCCTTCGACCGAACGTACCAGGTGGCCGCGGCTGAAGTCGTAACGCTGCGGGCTGTCCGCATCGGGATCGCCGGCCAGGCGGATGCCGCACTTGGACTGCAGCACGATCCGCGAGCGCAGCTCCGGCATCTGCCGCAACGCCTCGCCGAACAGTTGCTCGGACTTGCCGCGGGCGTAGATGTCGGCGTGGTCGAACAGGGTGATGCCGTGTTCCAGCGCGGCCTCGACCAGGGCCAGCGCGGCCCGGGTTTCGGCGGCGGTGATCGCGCCATCGTCCCAGGCCCGGCTCAGGTTCATGCAGCCGCAGGCGATGCGTGAAACCTCGAGCTCCGTATGCGGGATGCGCAAGGTCTTCATCGGTTCACCTCACGAACGGTTTCAGGACGACGCCCAGCCCGGCCATGTCCTCCGGCTCGCTGAGCAGGTCGGCGCGCAGCAGCGGGCGCGCCTCGA
>SEHC01000378.1 GCA_004173415.1 Lysobacteraceae bacterium | reverse complement strand
AGAGCCGCGCGGTCTGCACCAGGCGCCGCCACACGCGGCGGTGCGCCTGGTACTCGCCGACCGGGACCAGCGCGGTACCCATCAGGCGTCCATCTGGTGGGGCTGCAAGGCCACGTAAGGCGTCTCGCGATCGGTACGCACGGTGCTGGCGCGGGCCTTGCGGATTGCGACGATCGAATAGAACAGCACGCTCAGCACGACCAGCAGGAACAGCGCGGTCAGCCCGGCATTGACGTAGTTGTTGAACATGATCTGGGCCATGCCGTCGAAGTCCTTGGAAGGCGCCAGCAGCTCGCCGCGGGCGATCGCGTCGCGGTACTTGTTGGCCTGGGCCAGGAAGCCGACCGCCGGGACCGGATCGAAGATCTTGATGAAGCCGGCATAGGTGGTGCATACCAGCAGCCAGATCGTCGGGATGATCGAGACCCAGGCGTAGCGCTCCTTCTTCATCTTGAACAGGACCACCGTGCACAGCATGAGAGCGATGCCGGCCAGCATCTGGTTGGCGATGCCGAACAGCGGCCACAGCATGTTGATGCCGCCCAGCGGGTCGTTGACGCCCTGGTAGAGGAAATAGCCCCACATCGCCACGCAGCCGGCGGTGGCCAGCAGGTTCGGCCCCCACGACTCGGTCTTGCGCATCGCCGGCACGAAGTTGCCGAGCAGGTCCTGCAGCATGAAGCGGCCTGCACGGGTGCCGGCGTCGACCGCGGTGAGGATGAACAGCGCCTCGAACAGGATCGCGAAGTGGTACCAGAACGCCATCATGCCTTCGCCCGGGATCACCGCATGGAAGATCTGGGCAATGCCCACCGCCAGCGTGGGGGCGCCACCGGCCCGCGACAGGATCGAATGCTCGCCGATGTCGGCGGCGGTGGCGGTGAGCACGTCCGGGGTCACCGTGAAGCCCCACTCCGAGACCACGCGCGCTGCGTTGACCACGTCGGTGCCGATCACCGCGGCCGGCGCGTTCATCGCGAAGTAGACGCCGGGATCGATGATCGAGGCGGCGACCATGGCCATGATCGCCACGAACGATTCCATCAGCATGCCGCCGTAGCCGATGTACGGCGCGTGGCGCTCGTTGGCCAGCAGCTTGGGCGTGGTGCCGGAGCTGATCAGGGCGTGGAAACCCGAGACCGCGCCACAGGCGATGGTGATGAACAGGAACGGGAACATGCTGCCCTTCCACACCGGGCCGGTGCCGTCGGTGAACTGGGTCAGCGCCGGCATCTTCAGCTCGGGCATCACGATCAGGATGCCGATCGCCAGGCCGACGATGGTGCCGATCTTGAGGAAGGTCGACAGGTAGTCGCGTGGGGCCAGCAACAGCCACACCGGGAGCACCGCGGCGACGAAGCCGTAGCCGATCAGCATCCAGGTGATCTGGGTGCCGGTGAAGGTGAACGCCGGGCCCCAGGTCGGGTGCGCGGCGACGTCGCCGCCGAACCAGATCGCCGCCAGCAGCAGGACGATGCCCACCACCGAGATCTCGCCGATCTTGCCGGGCCGGATGTAGCGCATGTAGATGCCCATGAAGATCGCAATCGGGATGGTCGCGATCACCGTGAACATGCCCCATGGACTTTCGGCCAGGGCCTTGACCACGATCATCGCCAGCACCGCCAGGATGATGATCATGATCAGGAAGGCGCCGAACAGGGCGATGGTGCCGGGCACCTGGCCCATCTCCTCACGCACCAGGTCGCCCAGCGAGCGCGCGTCGCGGCGGCTGGAGATCACCAGGACCATGAAGTCCTGGACCGCGCCGGCCAGCACGACGCCGGCGATCAGCCATAGCGTGCCGGGCAGGTAGCCCATCTGCGCGGCCAGCACCGGGCCGACCAGGGGGCCTGCGCCGGCGATCGCGGCGAAGTGGTGGCCGAACAGCACGTGCTTGTTGGTGGGCACGAAGTCGAGGCCGTCGTTGCGCAGCACCGCAGGGGTGGCGCGGCTCGGGTCGATTCCGAGCACCTTGTCGGCGATGAAGAGCCCGTAGAAGCGGTAGGCGACCAGGTAGATCGATACGGCTGCGGCCACGATCCACAAGGCGTTGATGTGTTCGCCACGGCGCAAGGCGATGGTGCCCAGGCAGAACGCGCCGAGAACCGCCAGCGCGGCCCAGGCCAGCTTGGAGAAACCCTTCATGCAAACTCTCCCGATAGAGTCCGGCTAGCGTCCTCCGATGCGGTGGAGGGGTCAATGCGTAATCGCCGATTCAGAGTTCGACTTTGGTCTTACTGCATTGCACGGGCGATTGTGGACCCTCCGCAACCGGCGCCGGCTGCGGGCTCAAAGCCACTTGGAGCGCTTGAACATCCGGTACAGCGCGATGCAGGCCAGGGCCACCCCGCCGATCAGGATCCAGTAGCCGTAGCGGCTCTGGGTTTCCGGCATGTGCTCGAAATTCATGCCGTACCAGCTTGCCACCAGGGTGGGCGCGGCCAGCAGCGCGGCCCAGGCCCCGAGGCGCTTGACCACTTCGCCCTGGGCCAGGGTGACCAGCGACAGGTTCACGCTCAGCGCGGTGGTCAGCATCTCGCGCAGGGTGTCGGTCGCTTCGTTGACCCGCAGCGCGTGGTCGTGCACGTCGCGGAAGTACAGCCGCACCTCCTCGGGCACCAGTCCGCTCTGGTTGCGGGT
>SEHC01000377.1 GCA_004173415.1 Lysobacteraceae bacterium | reverse complement strand
CTCCTCTTCCGCGGTGGTCAGCCAATGCAGGCCTGGATCGACCCGGCCTTCGTCGCCCAGGCGCGCCGTGGGCAGGTGGCAGACCACGCTTTCCTGGTCGGGACCCAGCAGCGTGGCGGCGGCATGGCGACGTTCCACCTGTCCCTGCATCGCCCCGTGCAGGTGGAAACGGACCACTTGCGCGGTGCCGCCCAGGCGTCCCGATTCATGGCCATCCCACAGCGCCAGCAGCACATGGCAATGGCTGGAGACGAAGATCCCCGCCTGCGCGTACTGCTGGTCGCGCGCGCGCCCATCCACGGCCACCGATTCGAGGGTGGCGTCGCGGACCAGGGGCAGGCACACCACTTCCACCTGCGCCAGCTGCTGGTCCAGCAACCGGCGTGCGGGCGGATCGAAATCCTCGCGGTACAGGTCCAGCGGCAGCGGCAGCGGTGCGATCACCCGCAGGTCCAGGTCCAGCGCTACCTGCGCGGCCAACTGGTCGCTGCCTTCGGCCAGCGAAGACAGCATGACCAGGGGCAAGCCGGGATGCCGCGCCTGCAAGTCCAGCAGCAAGTCGCGTATCCGCGCCCGCAGGGCCGGAACGTCCTCGCCGCGCAGCTTGCGGTGACCGGTGACCCCGATCACCAGGCTGTTGGCCAGAAGCGGCACCTCGGTGCTGGCAGACATGGGCGCGCCGACGCGGCGCTGGCGGCCGCTGGTGGGCCAAGAGTACACGGCGCCCGGGGACCCGCCCGCGCCGGCTCAGCGGAAGTGCTGGTAGCCCGTTCGCGCCGGTTGCCAGCGCGCGCCCCGCGCATCCAGCGCATGCACACCCTGCCCGGCCACGATCCTGCCGATGCGCGTGCCCGCCACGCCGGCGAAATCCAGCGCCTGCACGACCAGGTCGCGGTTGCGCGGGGCGGCCGTGAAGCAAAGTTCGTAATCGTCGCCGCCGCACGCCTGCCATGGCCGGCGCCGCTCTGCTTCGACCAGCGCCAGCGCGGCCGATGCGGGCAACTGGTCCAGTCCTATCTCAGCGCCCACGCCGCTGCGCCGGCACAGGTGGCCCAGGTCGGCCATCAGTCCATCGGACAGGTCGATGCAGGCATGGGCAAGCGCGGACAGCCGTTGCCCGGCAGCGATGCGAGGGGTCGGCCGATCGAGCCGTTCGCGCAGTGATGGCGAGACCCGTGTGCCAGCCAGGACCGCTTCCAGCGCCGCCGCCGCGTCGCCCAGCGTGCCGGTCACCCAGACATCGTCGCCCGGGCGTGCGGCGTCGCGGCGCAGGGCGCAACCGGGCTCGACCAGCCCCATTGCGGTGACCGCGATCGACAGCGGGCCACGGGTCGTGTCGCCGCCCACCAGGGCCACCGCGTGCAGGCTGGCCAGGCCCAGGAAGCCGTCCAGGAACGCGTCGACCCAGGCCGCATCCACGCGCGGCAACGACAGCGACAGGGTGCACCAGGCCGGTACGGCGCCCATCGCCGCCAGGTCGGACAGATTGACCGCCAGCGATTTCCAGCCGATGTCGGCGGCCGCGGTGACCTCGGGGAAGTGCACGCCGACGTTGAGCGTGTCGGCGCTGACCACCAGTTGCCGGCCAGGCGGGACCTGCAGCAGCGCGGCATCGTCGCCAATGCCCAGCAGCACATCGACGCGCGCCGGCGTGCGGGCGCGGATGCGGTCGATCAGGTCGAATTCGGCCAGGCTCATGGATGCACCCTACATGCCCGGCGCGACAACCTCACTTGCCGGCGTGCGCTTCCGCGGGCCGCCATTGCGCGGCGGCCTTGTCCAGCACGCCGTTGACATAGGTATGGCCGTGCTCGGAGCCGAAGCGCTTGGCGATCTCGATCGCCTCGTTGAGGACCACGCGGTACGGCACGTCCAGGCGATGGGTCAGCTCGTAGGCCGACAGGCGCAATACCGCGCGCTCGATCGGATCGACTTCCTCGACCGGGCGATCCAGGTAGCCGACCAGCGCCTGGTCCAGGCTGGCGCGATGCTTGATCACGCCGCGCACCAGGTCGTCGAAATATTCCAGGTCAGCGATTTCGTGGGCCTGCTCGTGGGCGAACTGGGCGATGATCTGCTCGACCAGGCCGCCGGACATCTGCCAGGCATAGATCGCCTGCAATGCGCGACGACGCGCGCGGGCGCGGGTGACCGGATCGACGCCGTCGCGACGGCCATCCCTGCGGGGCGGGCGGTTCATGGCAGCTGCTCCAGCAGTTGTGCGATTTCGAGGGCGACCACGGCCGCTTCCTCACCCTTGTTGCCATGGCTGCCACCGGCCCGCGCCTCCGCGTCTTCGATGCGCTCGACCGCCAGCACGCCGTTCATGACCGGCACCCCGGAATCCAGCTGGACGCGCATCAAGCCTTCGGCGCAGCGATCGGCCACGTGTTCGTAATGACGGGTGTCGCCACGGATCACGCAACCCAGGGCGATGATCGCCGCATGCTGGCCGGCGGCCGCGACGCGCGCGGCGACCAGCGGGATTTCCCATGCGCCCGGCACGCGGACCACGTCCACTGCGGAATCGGCCACGCCGTTGCCGGCCAGGCTCTGGCGGGCGCCGGTGACCAGGGCATCGGTGATGCGCGGATTCCAGCGGCTGGCGATGATCGCGAAACGTGCGGCTTCAGGGGCGCGCAGGTC
>SEHC01000376.1 GCA_004173415.1 Lysobacteraceae bacterium | reverse complement strand
CCGGCGACGCCGCAGCCCGCCGCCACGCCGTTCGCACCCTCCAACCTCGCACTGACCACGATCGGCCTGGCGCTGGCCTCGTTCATGCAGGTGCTGGACACCACCATCGCCAACGTTTCCTTGCCGACCATCTCCGGCAACCTCGGCGCCAGTTCCAACCAGGCGACCTGGGTGATCACCTCGTTCGCGGTCAGCAACGCCATCGCCCTGCCGCTGACCGGCTTCATGGTGCGGCGCTTCGGCGAGCGCAAGGTGTTCATGTGGGCGACGCTGGCCTTCGTCATTGCCTCGCTGCTGTGCGGCCTGGCCAACAGCATGGGACTGCTGGTCGCCGCGCGCGCGCTGCAGGGTTTCGTCTGCGGACCCATGTATCCGGTCACCCAGGCGTTGCTGATCTCGATCTACCCGCCGCAGAAACGCGGCCAGGCCATCGCCCTGCTGGCCATGGTCACCGTGGTCGCGCCGATCGCCGGGCCGATCCTCGGCGGCTGGATCACCGACAACTACAGCTGGGAATGGATCTTCTTCATCAACATCCCCATCGGCATCTTCTCCAGCATCGTGGTCGGTCGACAGCTGAAGGGCCGCCCCGAGCGGCTCGAGCGGCCGAAGATGGACTACATGGGCCTGTCGATGCTGGTGCTCGGCGTGGGCGCGCTGCAGATCCTGCTGGACCTGGGCAACGACGAGGACTGGTTCAACTCCACCAGGATCGTGGCCCTGGGCCTGATCGCGGTGGTCGCGCTGACCGTGTTCATCATCTGGGAACTCACCGACAAGGACCCGATCGTCAACCTGCGCCTGTTCCGGCATCGCAATTTCGCCGCCGGCACGGTGGCCATGGTCATGGCCTACTCGGCGTTCTTCGCGGTCGGCCTGCTGGTGCCGCTGTGGCTGCAGCGCAACCTGGGCTACACCGCCATCTGGGCGGGCTTGGCCAGCGCACCGATCGGCATATTGCCGGTGCTGCTGACTCCGTTCGTGGGCAAGTACGCGACCCGCTTCGATCTGCGCTGGCTGGCCACGTTCGCCTTCATCGTCATGGCCGCGACCAGCTTCTTCCGCTCCGGTTTCAACCTGGACGTGGATTTCGAACGGGTGGCGATGATCCAACTGGTACAGGGCCTGGGCGTGGCCCTGTTCTTCATGCCGGTGCTGACCATCCTGCTCTCGGACTTGGAACCGCACGAGATCGCCGCCGGTTCCGGACTGGCCACGTTCGTGCGCACGCTGGGCGGCAGCTTCGCCGCTTCGCTGACCACCTGGGCATGGAACGAGCGAAGCACCATGCACCATGCGCAGCTGACCGAGCACATTTCGGCCTACGATCCGGCCACGCTGCAGACCGTGGAAACGCTCGGGCGCGGCGACCTGCAACGCGGCGCGGTCGCATTGAACCAGATGATCTCGCAGCAGGCCGTGCAGATCGGCTTCAACGAGATCTTCCACCTGCTCGGCATCCTGTTCCTGGTGGTGATCGCATTCGTGTGGATCGCCAAGCCACCATTCGCGGCCAAAATGGGCGGCGGCCCCGCCGCCGGCCATTGACCGCCCGGTGGCGTAGGAGCAACGCGAGTTGCGAAGCAGGCACATCCGAAACGCAGAGGCTTCGCGACTTGCGTCGCTCCTACGCCTACAGCGGCCTCGTTACTCCGAAGCCGCTTCCAGCGCGTCGGACAGGCGCTCTACGGCTATGACTTCCATCGCCTTGAACGCGCCCGACTTGGGCGCGTTGCCCTTGGCCACGATCGCGCGCTTGAAGCCGTGGGTGGCCGCTTCGCGCAGGCGCTCCTCGCCATTGGGAATCGGCCGGATCTCACCGGACAGGCCGACCTCGCCGAAGGCGATGGTCTTTTCCGGCAATGGCCGGTCGCGCAGCGAGGACAGCACCGCCAGCAGCACCGGCAGGTCGGCGGCGGTTTCCTGCACGCGGATCCCACCCACGACATTCACGAACACGTCCTGGTCGCTGGTGACGATGCCGCCGTGGCGATGCAGGACCGCCAGCAGCATGGCGAGCCGGTTCTGCTCCAGGCCGACCGCGACCCGGCGTGGATTGGACAGCGGCGAGGAATCCACCAGCGCCTGCACCTCCACCAGCAGCGGCCGCGTGCCTTCGCGGGTGACCATCACGCAACTGCCCGGCTGTTGCGTGCTGCCACCGGACAGGAAGATCGCCGAAGGGTTGGGCACTTCCTTCAGGCCCTTCTCGCCCATCGCGAACACACCCAGTTCATTGACCGCGCCGAAGCGGTTCTTGAACGCGCGCAGCACGCGGAAGCGGCTGCCGCTCTCGCCTTCGAAGTACAGCACTGCATCGACCATGTGCTCGAGCACGCGCGGGCCGGCGATGCCGCCCTCCTTGGTCACGTGGCCGACCAGGAACACGGCAGTGCCGGTTTCCTTGGCGTAGCGGACCAGCCGCGCCGCGCTCTCGCGCACCTGGCTGACCGAACCCGGCGCGGCGGTCAACGACTCGGTCCACAGCGTCTGCACCGAATCGGCGACGATGATCTTCGGCTGCGCCGCGGCGGCGTGGTCGAGGATCTTCTCGATCCCGGTCTCGGCCAGCGCGCGCAATCCGTCCATCGGCAAGCCCAGGCGCAGGGCGCGACCGGCGACCTGGGCCAGGGATTCCTCGCCGGTCACGTACAGCGA
>SEHC01000375.1 GCA_004173415.1 Lysobacteraceae bacterium | reverse complement strand
ATGCCGCATGGCTGGCTGGGCATGGCGGTGGGCTACGCGACCATGCTGGTCGCGTTCAGCGCCGTGTTCGTGGGCATCAAGCACCAGCGCGACGTCGGCGGCGGCGGGGTGATCCGGTTCTGGCCCGCGTTCGGGATGGGGCTGGCGATCTCGTTCATCGCCGCGTTGTTCTACGTGGCCGCCTGGGAACTGGTGCAGGCGACGATCGTGAAGGACTTCGCCGGCAGCTATGCCGAGTCGGTGATCGCCGCGCAGCGGGCCAAGGGCATGGACCCGGCCGCGCTGGCAAAACTCACGGCGGAGATGGAGGCGTTCAAGATCCAGTACGCGGACCCGCTGTTCCGCCTGCCGATGACCTTCGCCGAAATCTTCCCGGTCGGCGTGCTGGTGTCGCTGGTGTCGGCGCTGGTGCTGCGCAACCCGCGGGTGCTGCCGGCGCGCGCAGGCTGAGCGGCGGGGCGGCGGTCCCCGCCTGATCGAAGGCGTGGAGGGCTGATCCAGGCGGGAGGGAACGGAGCGCGCCTGGCTCCGCTGCCCGCGTCCTTCCGCCCAGCCAGGTCAGGTGCGCTTGCGTGCGGCCGGTTTCTTCTGGTCGCCGCGGTCGCCCTGGCCCGACTTGACCGCGGTCTTCGCCGCCTTGCGCACGTCCTGCGCCAGGGACGCGCCCAGGTCGTCGCTTTCCTTGATCCGGCCCTGCGCATCGCGGCGGATCAGGCGTTTGTCGCCGTTGGGTGCGAGCAGCTCGCGCTTGCTGGAGGCCCGCTTGGCCGTGGCTTTCTTCGCTGGGGTGGCGGCAGCCTTGCTTGCCTTGTTGGTCGTGCTGGACGCCGTCTTGCTTGCCTTCTTTGCCGCCGTGCCGGGCGAGGCCTTCCTTGCGGTGGTCGACTTGGTCGGGGAGGCGGACTTCTTCGCAGGTGCGGACTTCTTGGCAGAGGAGGCGGTTGCCGTTTTCCTGGTGGCCATGCGGGAACCCTGGTTGGGGAAGTGGCGATAAATTGCCGCGCGTCTTGTTATCCGCGCGCGAAGCAGGGGGCCATGCGGAACCGGGAAACACGATGTGTCGAAGCGTCCGACACGCCACCAGGCAGAACCCGCGCGCAGCCTCCTGCCTACCCCGACCACGATCGGTTCGCCTTGTAGGAGCAGGCCATGCCCGCGACCGCTCCTCCATGGGATCGGCGTGCAAGGCGGTCGCGGGCATGGCCCGCTCCTACAAGGGCTGCTGGGCAATGCGGCTGTGTTTGGGCAGGGCGGTCGCGGGCATGGCCCGCTCCTACAAGGGCTGCTGGGCAATGCGGCTGCGCTTGGGCAGGGCGGTCGCGGGCGTGGTCCGCTCCTACAAGGGCTACTGGCAAAGCGGCTGCGCTTGGGCAGGGCGGTCGTGGGCGTGGCCCGCTCCTGCAAGGCTGCTGGCCATGCGGCTGCGCTTGGGCAGGGCGGTCGCGGGCGTGGCCCGCTCCTGCAAGGGCTGCTGGGCAATGCGGCTGCGCTTGGGCAGGGCGGTCGCGGGCATGGCCCGCTCCTACAAGGGCTGCTGGGTGATGCGGCTGCGCTTGGGCAGGGCGGTCGCGGGCATGGCCCGCTCCTACAAGGGCTGCGGGGCACTGCGGCTGCGCTTGCGGGACCTCGTCGTGGACCTGCAGGTGCGCTTCCTGCCGGACCCACCACTGCCGAAGACAGCAGGCTGGGCCTGGCTCGCCGGAACCTTGCCAGGCGATCCCTGCGCCCCGGCATCCGCCCCGATGGCCGAAGCTTCCGCTGCGCCTGTCGGCTTCCACCGCGCCCGCTCGTCGCTGTGACGAATCCACGACTCTCCCTGAGTCCACGAAAGCCTCCTCCACCCAGCCAAGGACTCCTCCAGGTCACGCATGGTCTTCGTCAACCTGCCTGTCGCCGACCTTGCCGCCTCGATGAAGTTCTACGAGGCGCTGGGCTTCAGCAACAACCCGCAGGGCCGTAGACTGGGTTGGCTGCACCAACCCCGCATGCTTGATCGCTCCTTCTTTTCTGTAGCTGGGTTGCTGGAGCCAACCCCGCCTACCGGGCTTATTCGACTCTGCAGGAGATGGCATTCCGTGACGACCCAACTCTGTCCCATCTGCCGCACACAGACCACGCCATCGGAGCGATATCCCCGACATGTATGCCAGTCGTGTGCCGCCCGCGCGTCGTCCGCCCACGGTCGGCTGCTCAGCTTCAGCAACGTGGGCTTCTCCGGCGGCTTCATCGCCCACTATGCCGGCACCGACGAAGTGCATGACAGCCACGAGTGCTTCATCGATGGCATCGAGTGCTGGGCGGACGAGGCGCGGTTTGGCGGCATCGTGATTGAAGTCGTCTGAAAATAGGCAGCGCCGGTTTGTGCCGCGCGGCTGCGCGGATAGGCTTCGGTGGCAGTCATGCACGCGTCTGGGAGGAACGCCGACTGCACGGGCTTCGCTTGCCTGTCGAATCCTCATCGTTGCCGGGGAAACCACGACGCCGTCGTGGTGCCGATGAAGACCAATCGAAGGAAGCTCATGAAGCACAGGCCTGTCAGGTATGTCGCACTGTTGCTGGCGGTCGCCGTCAGCGCGCACGTGCAAGCGCAGCAGAATGCGGAAACGGCGGAAACTGCCGACGAAACCGCCCGCCGCCTGGATACGGTGCAGCTGGAAACCATCACCGTGACCACCGGCTCGCGTTCGGCCAAGGCCGTGGACAAGATCCCCGGCGCGGTCACCGTGGTCTCGCCGGCCGAAGTGCAGCACACCCTCTCGCTGACCGAGGACGCCACCGCCGTGCTGGCGCGCACCGTGCCCGGTTACTCCGAATCCTCGCAGCAGATGAGCAACTCCGGCGAGACCCTGCGCGGGCGCACCGCGCTGCGCCTGTTCGACGGCATTCCGCAGACCTCGCCGCTGCGCGAAGGCAACCGCTCGGGCACTTTCACCGACATGGGCGTGATCGGGCGCATCGAAGTGATCAACGGCCCGTCGGCATCCGAAGGCATCGGCGCCTCGGGCGGCATCATCAACTACATCTCCAAGACCCCCGAGGAAGGCACCCACACCCAGGTCGTGTCGCGCTACATGACCCAGTCGGGCGAGGACAGCGAAGGCTGGAAGCTGGGAGTCAATTTCGGCCACAAGCAGGACCGTTTCGACGTGCTGGTCAGCGCCGCGTTCCTGGACCGCGGCATGCCCTATGACGGCAACGGCCGCCGGATCGGCCTGCGCGGTTCCGGCACCCTGGCCGATTCGGAATCCAACAACCTGTTCCTCAAGGGCGGCATCAACTTCGGCGAAGACGGCAGCCAGCGGCTGCAGGCCAGCCTCAGCCGCTTCAAGGTGGAAGGCAAGGGCAACTACGTCGGCGTCAACGGCAATCGCGCGCTCGGCATCACCAACACCGCGGTGCGCGGCAGGCCGCTGGGCGGCAAGACCGAGTTCAACGACTTCGAACAGGCCGTGCTCTCGTATATCAACCAGGACCTCGGCGGCGGCACCCTGACCCTGGATGCGTACAAGGCCGACCAGGCCATGCGCTACCCCGCCGAGAACACCACCGACAAGCAGGACCCGCTGCTGGCGCCGCTGGGCACCCTGGTCGACCAGTCCGAAATCCATTCGCGCAAGCAGGGCACGCGCGGCTCGTGGACGCGGCAGAACCTGTTCGCGATCGACGGCCTGGAGATGCGTGCCGGCCTGGACGTGGTCCAGGACGAATCCGAGCAGAGCCTGGCCCTTACCGGGCGGCTGTGGGTGCCGCCGATGCTGTACAAGAGCACCGCCCCGTACCTTCAGCTGTCCTGGGACATCGGCCCGGTGACCCTGAGCGGTGGCGTGCGCCGTGAGGACGGCGAGCTGTCGGTCGACAGCTACACCACCACCTGGTTCCGCAACCGCGTGTTCGTCGAAGGCGGCAAGCTGGACTACCAGGCCAACCTGCCGAACTTCGGCGCGATCTTGCGGCTGCCGGCGGACTGGTCGGTGTTCGCCTCCTACGGCAAGGGCTTCAGCCTGCCCAACATCGGCAT
>SEHC01000374.1 GCA_004173415.1 Lysobacteraceae bacterium | reverse complement strand
GTGCCGATGGCGCAGGGCTATCTCAACGACCTGGCGATGGTCGAGGGCGGCGCGCAGAAGGCCTCGGTGCGCGTCCGCATCGAAGGCGCCGATGCCTACCTCAACCTCAAGTCGCGCGAGCCGGGTCATACCCGCCATGAATTCAACTATGCGGTGCCGGTGGACGAGGCGCGCGACTTGCTGGCCCTGTGCATCGGCGGCCTGATCGACAAGCGCCGCCATTACGTGCGCCATGAAGGACACCTGTGGGAGGTGGACGAATTCCTCGGCGACAACGCCGGCCTGGTGGTCGCCGAGATCGAACTGCAGCATGCCGACGAAGCCTTCGCGATGCCGGCCTGGGCCGACCGGCAGGTGACCGACTCGCTGCGCTATTACAATCTGGCCCTGGCTTCACGCCCTTATTCGCAATGGACCGACGCCGAGCGCGCGGCCACCGACATTCCCTGAGGAACCCAGCATGCTCGTCATCGGTATTTCCGGCACCGAACTCAGCGCCCAGGAGCGCCAGTGGCTGCAACACGACGCCGTGGCCGGGGTGATCCTGTTCACCCGCAACTTCGCTTCGCGTGCGCAGGTGGTCGAACTGTGCGCCGCGATCCGCGAGGCCGCGCCGCGTCCGCAGCTGATCTGCGTGGACCAGGAAGGCGGCCGCGTGCAGCGCTTCCGCGAAGGCTACAGCGCGCTGCCGCCGCTGGAGGGCTACGGGGCGCTGTATTCGCAGGACCCGGGCGCGGCGCTGGCCCTGGCCGAGGAACATGCCTGGCTGATGGCCAGCGAAGTGCGCGCCAGTGGCGTGGACCTCAGTTTCGCCCCGGTGGTCGACCTGGCGCGCGGCAACCGCGCCATCGGCGACCGTGCCTTCAGCGCCGATCCGCAGGTCGTCGCCGAGTTCACCCGCGCCTACGTGCGCGGCATGCATGCGGTGGGCATGGCGGCCACGCTGAAGCATTTTCCTGGCCATGGCACGGTGCTGGAAGACACCCACTTCGACGACGCGGTCGATCCGCGTCCGCTCGAGGTGCTGCGCAAGGAGGACCTGGTCCCGTTCGCCGCCGGCATCGAGGCCGGCGCCGATGCGGTGATGCTGGCGCACGTGACCTATCCTGCGGTCGCCCCGGAGGCGGCGGGCTATTCGCCGTTCTGGATCAACCAGATCCTGCGCGAGGAAATGGGCTTCCGCGGGGTCGTGTTCTCCGATGACATCGGCATGGCAGCGGCGTATTCCGCCGGCGGGGTCAAGGCCCGCATCGACGACCACCTGGATGCCGGTTGCGACGTGGTGCTGGTCTGCGCGCCCAAGCTGGTGGAGGAATCGCTGCGCGCCATGGAAGGGCGCAAGTCGAATACGGCCGCGCTGCTCGGCCTGATCGGGCGCGGCGGACTGGGCTGGGACGGACTGCTGGCCGAGGCGCGTTACGGCGAGGCGCAGATGCGGCTGCCGCGCGCGGACGGTGGTCTGGCATGAGGTCGGCGCATCCGCTCTCGGCGGCACTGGCCAATGCGGACCTGGTCGTCGACAAGGCCGCGCTGGATGCGGCGATCGCGGCGATGGCCGCGCCGATCGCCCGCGACTACGCCGGCGAAGTGCCGGTCTACCTGACCGTGATGCATGGCGGGCTGCCCTTCGCCGGGCAACTGTCGCTGGAGCTGGGTGCGCTGGGCCTGGATCTGGAGTTCGACTACCTGCACGCGACCCGTTACCGCGGCCAGACCAGTGGCGGCGAACTGGTCTGGAAGCATCGCCCGGCCACCGCCCTGTACGGGCGCCGCGTGCTGCTGGTCGACGACATCCTCGATGAGGGCCATACCCTGGCCGCAGTGCGCGAATGGTGCATGCAGGAAGGCGCCACCGACGTGCGCATCGCCGCGCTCGCGACCAAGCGCCATGCTCGTACCATCGCCGGCATCCGCGCGGACTACGCGGGGCTGGAGTTGCCGGACCGCTACGTGTTCGGCTTCGGCATGGACTACCACGAGCAGGGCCGCAACCTGCCCGGCATATATGCGCTGAAGGACTGAACCATGGGCGACATCGCACTGGCGGTGATCGGCGGCACCGGCGTCTACAAGCTGGCCGACCTGCAGGACGTGGAGAGCCACGAGCTCTCGACCCGTTACGGCAGGCCCTCTGGTCCGGTCCGCATCGGCAGGTTGCTGGGACAGCGCGTGGCCTTCCTGGCCCGCCACGGCGAAGGCCATTCGGTGGCCCCGCACCAGATCAACTACCGCGCCAACCTGGCCGCGCTGCAGGACATCGGCGCGACCCGCGTGCTGGCTTTGAACACCGTCGGCGGCATCGGCGACGACTTCGGACCGCGCGTGCTGGCCTGTCCGGACCAGCTGATCGACTACACCTGGGGGCGTGTTTCCACGCTGTGCGAAGAGCCGGGCACCGAGGTGCTGCACGTCGATTTCGGCGACCCATATACCCAGTCGCTGCGCCTGAAGGTGATCGCCGCGGCAAAGGCCACCGGCAAGGCGCTGGTCGCACGCGGCTGCTACGGTGCGACCCAGGGCCCGCGCCTGGAAACCCGCGCCGAAGTCGCGCGCCTCAGGCGCGATGGCTGCGACCTGGTCGGCATGACCGGCATGCCCGAGGCTGGCCTGGCACGGGAACTGGGCCTGGAATACGCCTGCCTGGCGATCGTCGCCAACTGGGCCGCGGGCTGCGG
>SEHC01000373.1 GCA_004173415.1 Lysobacteraceae bacterium | reverse complement strand
CGGTCCGCGATCGCGGCCGGCCTCCGCTGGCCGGGCCCGTACCTGGTGCGCGCGGCCCTGTTGTTCGTCGACGGCGTGCTGAACTACCTCTTTGTCGTCGAATTCGATGTGCTGATGGGATACGCGCTCACCTCGGTGGTCGTGGCCTTCATGTTGCGGCTCGGTTCGCGCGGCAGGGCCGCCTGGCTGGCCATCGCCGCCAGCGTGCATTTCGTGCTGCTGGGCCTGGTGGTGCTGGTGCTGGCGCTGTGGGGCGGGGAGCTGTCGAATAGCGTGGCCGCCGCGGGCGGGTCGGGCTGGTGGGACATGGTGCTGTCGCGGATCGAGCACTTCTGGCTGTTCCGCGAGGAAATGTTCTTCATCGCACCGATGAGCGTTGCGCTGTTCCTGGTGGGCGCGCGGCTGCTCGAGGCAGGCGTGTTCGAAGCCCGCGGCGCCCGTTTGCGCCGCCGGCTGATGGTGATCGGGCTTGGCGTCGCGTGGCCGGTCGACATGGCGCTCGGCGTGCTCGGCGGCGATGCCGGGATCATGGCCGGCCGCTACGGCACGGCCCCGTTCGTCGCGATGGGACTGCTCGCGGCGGTCGCCGAAGCCTTTCACCGGCGCCCGCAGCCGGGCGTGGCCGGGCGGCGCCTGGCTGAAGTGGGGCGCATGGCCCTGAGTGGCTACGTGCTGCAGAACCTGCTTGCATCGGCCCTTTGCTACGACTGGGGGCTGGGGCTGGCACGCCGCGTCCCTGACGCGTGGGTGGTGCCCGCGACGGTGGCGGCCTACCTGCTGGTCGCGGCCTGCGTGATGCTGTTCGCCCATGCATGGCAGCGGCATGCAACGCGGGGTCCGCTGGAGTGGCTGTGGCACGCGTCATATCTGCGGTTGACCCGCGGGCCCCGGGGCAAGGTGATGGCAGCGGCCTGACGGCCCGGCCGCGAAGCGGATCCGTCCGTCATAATGGGCCATGACCGAAGACCGCCTCCTCACCGCCGCGGCCAACCGCGAAGACGACGCCCTCGAGGCCAGCATCCGCCCCCGCAAGCTGGACGAATACCTGGGCCAGAAGCCGGTCCGCGACCAGCTGTCCATCTACATCGAAGCGGCCAGGGGCCGTGGCGAAGCGATGGATCATGTGCTGATCTTCGGTCCCCCGGGCCTGGGCAAGACCACGCTCAGCCATGTCATCGCCAACGAACTGGGAGTGAACCTGCGGGTCACCTCGGGCCCGGTGATCGAAAAGGCCGGTGACCTGGCCGCGCTGCTGACCAACCTGCAGCCGCACGACGTTCTTTTCATCGACGAGATCCACCGCCTTTCGCCGGTGGTCGAGGAAGTGCTGTACCCGGCCATGGAGGATTTCCAGATCGACATCATGATCGGCGACGGCCCGGCCGCGCGCTCGATCAAGCTGGACCTGCCGCCGTTCACCCTGATCGGCGCGACCACCCGCGCGGGCCTGCTCACCGCGCCCTTGCGCGACCGCTTCGGCATCGTCCAGCGGCTGGCGTTCTACGACGTGGCCGAACTGACCCAGATCGTGCGTCGCTCGGCCAAGATCATGAACATCGATTGCGTTGCCGAGGGCGCGGCCGAGATCGCCAGGCGCTCGCGCGGCACTCCGCGCATCGCCAACCGCCTGCTGCGACGGGTCCGCGATTTCGCCCAGGTCCGGGCCCAGGGCCACATCGACCATGACGTGGCCAAGGCCGCGATGGGCATGTTGAACGTGGACCCGGAGGGCTTCGACGAACTGGACCGGCGCCTGCTGCGGTTGATCATCGAAAACTTCGACGGGGGCCCGGTCGGGGTCGAGTCGCTGGCCGCGGCCTTGTCCGAGGAGCGCGGCACCCTGGAGGACGTGATCGAGCCCTATCTGATCCAGCAGGGCTTCCTGGTCCGTACCGCACGCGGCCGTATGGCCACCGCCAAGTCCTATCGCCACCTGGGCCTGAAGCCCCTGAAGCCGTCGCCGGAATTGTTCCCGGAGGACGACGATGCAGGCTGAGCAAGCATCCGATGGCCTGCGGTTCAGTTGGCCGACACGCGTGTATTGGGAAGATACCGACGCTGGTGGCGTGGTCTACCACGCGCAGTATGTTGCTTTCCTCGAGCGCGCACGCACCGAATGGCTGCGTTTCCGCGGCCATGGTCAGGAACAGTTGCGCCACGACCTCGACCTGGTCTTCGCGGTCCGCGCGATGCAGTTGGACTTCCTGCGCCCGGCGCGGCTGGACGACCTGCTGGCGGTGACGGTGGAGATCCGCGCCTGCAAGCGCGCCAGCGTGGTGTTCGCGCAGTCGATCCGGCGTGGCGACGAGTTGCTGCTGACGGCCGAAGTGCGGGTCGCGGTGCTCAGCGCCGGCAGTTTCAGACCCAAGCCGGCGCCCGATGCGTTGTACGAGGAATTCAAGGCCCTGGAAGTACCCAGCCAGCGCCTTCCCCAAGTGGAAAAACAGAGGAATAGCGGATGATTGCATTGCTCCTGGCCCTGCAGGACACAGTGGTTGAAGCCTTGCCGGAGGAAGCCGCCGGCGCCGTCGCCGAGGCAGGCGCGGCGGCCGCGCACACCAGCATCAACTACTTCGACCTGATCATGAAGGCCAGCCTGCCGGTGCAGTTGATCGTGCTGTTGCTGCTGGCTGGTTCGGTGATCAGCTGGGTGATCATCTTCCGCAAGGCGCGCGT
>SEHC01000372.1 GCA_004173415.1 Lysobacteraceae bacterium | reverse complement strand
TAGTCGGCGGCCACTTCCCAGGCGTAGGCGTGGGCCTTCTTCCAGGCGTCCTCGGGCTTGCCGCCGTCGCGCCTGGCCTGCTGGGCGATGGCCTCGCGCACCGGTTCGGCGGCCAGCACCTGGTCGACCAGCAGCCGCCGGGTGGACAGGTCCGGGCCGATCACCGCTTCGCGGATCCGGTGGAAGTGGGTGCGCAGCACCCGCGACAGCTTGCGCACGGTGCGCTCGGGCGGCAGGTCCTCGGCGATGCTGTCGCGGATCGAGACTGGCGCGGCGAAGCGGACGATGGTGTCGCGGCCGTTCAACAGGATCGCCAGCAGCCGGCGGAAGCGGCCGACGATGGTCCAGTTCTCCGAGAACAACACGGAGAACCAGCCGCTGGCCTTGTCCGGGGAGCGGCCGACGAAGATCGAGACCGGCACCAGCAGCACGTCCAGCTCAGGCTGGGCGCGATGGGCCTGCAGCAGGCGAGCCAGCGACCCGGAATGGGTCTTGCTGCTGCCGGCTTCCGGGATCAGGGCGCTGGCGTTGCGCCGCGACAGGGCCACGTAGGCGCGCTTGCGGCCAAGCGGATCGCCGGGCAGCGGGGTCAGCGGCGAGGGCATGCCGGCGTCGCGGCAGGCGCGGTCGAGGATCAGGGCGTTGGACAGGCCGTAGTCTTCCAGCACGTAGCAGACCAGGCGTCCCTCGGCCAGTTGGCGCGGGTCGTCCGGTTCGATGTTCAGGCCCAGCCAGGGATCGGCCAGCCTGCTCATCAGCCTGGCCCAGAGCGGGCGCTTGGCCGACCGTTGCGGGACCGGCGCAGGCGCGGGCGACGGCGCTTCGGGCAAGGGCGCTCCGGGCGGCGTCGGCCCCGGGGTGGGTTCCGGCGGCGGCGCATCCGGGAAAGGCAGGGAATTCTGTTCGGGCATCGGCGACATTATGGCCCAGCCTTCCGTGCCGGTTGCCCGGGCGCTCGCATGGCTGCCCGGCTCAGGGCCTGGGTGGCGGTGGCGTGGGTCCGGGTCCGGGCAGCTGTCCGCTGTCTTCCGCCGGCGGCGCCAGCGCCGCGCGGGCATGGCGCAGGTGGTCGCTCAGGTACCAGCGCCCGTCAAGGCGCTGCAGGCCTGCCACCGTATCGACCTGGCGCCCGCCCAGCGGATAGCGCAGTCGCACCCGGGCCTGGTCGCCTTGTTGTTCGACCAGTTCGGTACGCAGGCCCAGCAGGGTCTCGTCCAGGGACAGGCCATAGCTGGCCAGGCTGGCCTTGGCCTGGGCGAAGAACGGCCCCAGCCGCTGCAGGCTGGCATGCATGCCAGCCTCGCGGAACGCCTGCTCGCTGGCCAGCCCGGTCTTGCGCGCCGCCGCGGCGAGGGCCGGGATCGCCACGCTGCCGCGCTGCGGGTCGGCCAGGGGCGCGCGCTGGGCCCATTCGCTCAGGGCGGTGATCACCTGCGCGTAGTGCAGGCGCTCCTCTTCGGTAAACACCCCTTCGCGCTTGACGTACTGCACGCCGAACAACCCCAGCGAGCGGGCCGCGTCCTTCAGGTCCTTGTCCTGGTAGGCGAAGTTGCGCCTGAAGGCCTGCTGCAGGCTGCGTTCGGAACCGGGTGCGGCCAGCGCCGCCAGCATCGGCTCGAGCTGCTCGTCCAGCGGCAACTCGGTCAATGGCCAGCGACTTCGGCCTTCGCGCCAGGCCGTCTCCAGCGCCGCATGCTCGGCCGGCGGTACCGCGTCGCGGGCGAATCCGGCCAGGTCGTTGTCCTGCAGGCGCCTGGCCAGTTGCTGGACCGCCGCTTCGGGGCCGTCGGCCACTGCCTTGGCCGTGGCCGGCGCCGACGGCTCGCCACGGCAACCGGCCAGCAAGGCCAGGCCGCATAGCGACAGGACAAACAGGCGCTGGGCGCGTGGCTGCGGACGTGGTGGCATGGTCGAAGGACTCCCCGGTCGAGCCGCATCTTGCTGGCTGCGGCGCGCGCGGGGCAAGCACCGGGATCACGCTGCGGGCCGCCCGCGCGGGACTTGCCGGAATAAAAAAGAGGCCATGTTTCCTTGCGGAACAGAGGGCCTCTGAAGCCGGCCGAAGCCGGTAGACATTGTTGTGGCACATTTCCGGCCGAAACCGGACCGGGCCATGCTAATGGCCGTCAACAGTTAATGCAATACCTGAATTAAAACGCTTCAAGCAATTGATTTATTTGAAGAAGGATGCGATTTCCGTCTGCATGAACTCGGCCATGGCCTGGGGATCGTCGGCCAGGCTGATCGGGCGACCGACCACGATCGCGTCGGCGCCGTTCGCAAAGGCCTGGGCCACGCCCACCGTGCGCTTCTGGTCGTCCCCGCCCGCCCCGCCGGGCCGGATCCCCGGACAGACAATGGAAAAGCCAGGGCCGCAGGCGGACCGCAGGCTGGCTGCGTCCTGGCCCGAGGCAATCACTCCATCGATTCCGGCCGCTTGGGCAGCCAAGGCTCGGCCTCGGCCGCCGCCTGCATCATCCCGGCGTGCCAGCCGTGGATCGTGCAGAAGGTGACCGGCCAGCGCGACAGGCCGCGGACCACTCCGGCGACCGTGGCCGGGATGTCGAAGAACTTGAGGTCCACGAACACCCGCTTGTCGCGGCGGGCCAGTTCGTCCAGCACCGTGAAGTAGTCGCCGGAGGCCAGCAGCTCCATGCCGATCTTGTAGAACTGGACCGAATCCCCCAGCCGGTCCACCCAGGCCAGGGCCTGGTCGCCGCCCGCCGCGTCCAGGGCGAAGATCAGCCGTTCGCGGGGCGCCAGGACCAGCGGCGCGCGCCTGCTCACGGCGCGTAGTCCAGCGCGTCGCGCTTGGCCTGGTGGCGGGCCGCGGCGGGCTGGGCCCAGTCGTTGTTGAACAGCGCCGGTTCCCACGAGCCGTAGGTGGGGTTGGGCAGCATCCACCAGCGTTCGCCGAACCAGTCGTTGTACTCGTCGTACAACTGGTCGCGGCCCTGGCGGGTATTAGCGGTGACCTGGACGAAATCGCCAATCTGGTCGCCGAACTGCATCAGTACCCGGTACTCCTGCCCGGCCAGGCGGCGGCGGCAGTTCTTCTCGCTGCCATGCTGTTCGCAGCCCTCGACCACGGTGCCCAGGCCCAGGAACACCTTGTCGCTGGCCACCGGCAGGCCGACGGCCTTGAGGTTGGCGATGGTCGCCGCCTGCAGGTGCACGGCCCGGTTCGAGACGTACAGCAGGGTGATGCCCCGGGCCGTGGCGGCCCTGGCGAAGTCGACCACGCCCGGGACCGGCTTGGCCTTCTTCTCGGCGACCCACTGGTCCCAGGTGACTTCGTCGTAGCTGGCGCCATCGCGGACCAGGCGGGCCTGGTAGGGCGAGTTGTCGAGCACGGTCTCGTCCACGTCCAGGACCACCGCCGGCTTCAGCCCGGTGGCGGCGTTGCCGCGCTCTTCCGGCACCAGGGCGTCCCAATTTTTTTCCTTCAACGCCTTGTCGAGGTATTCGGCGGCGGCGCGGTAGGTCTGTTCGCTCAGCGCCCGGTATTCCACCGAGGTCTGCACCC
Organism: Lysobacteraceae bacterium; assembly: GCA_004173415.1. Classification (GTDB taxonomy): domain Bacteria; phylum Pseudomonadota; class Gammaproteobacteria; order Xanthomonadales; family Xanthomonadaceae; genus Pseudoxanthomonas_A. The sequence goes on along the minus strand of SEHC01000372.1, from coordinate 340 downwards.
AGGCCACGGCATTGAGGTTGTCATTGGCGGGATTGGCCGGCGCGGCGGGCGTCGCGGCCGGCTTGTCCGCCGCCGCCGGGGTCGGCGGAGCATCGGTGCGCTTGCAGGCGGAAAGTGCGGTCAGGAGGCAGGTGGCGAGGACCAGTGGGCGCATGGGAGCCGCTTCAACAGGGGAATGGGTGCAGTTTAGCGGCTGCGCATGTGTCGCAGTCGGCGCGCGGCGCCATTTCGCTATCCTTGCGCGTTGCTCAGCGAGGTGCGCCATGGATCCGAACGATGAAACTCCCGCACTGGTGCTCGACGCCGCCGAAGCGCGGGTACTGGGCTGCCTGATCGAAAA
>SEHC01000371.1 GCA_004173415.1 Lysobacteraceae bacterium | reverse complement strand
TATTAAGGGAAAAGTAGTTGCATTCCCGAAGTGATGGTGCTTGAATCCCCGAATGCACAAGGGGACCGCCCGTTTCGTACAAGCCACGCTGGGCGCCGCGCTCGGCCTGGGCTGCGTGTATCAGGCACTTAGCGGTGAAGTCCGCGCGGTCAGCGTCGAAACCGGCGCCACCGGGACCCGCGCCGAGATCCAGCTGGAAGGCAAGGGCGAATACCGCACCATTTCGCTGGCCGGGCCTGATCGGCTGGTCGTGGACCTGCCGGCCTCCAATGCGATGCGAGGCCTGAAGCTTCCCGCTGGCGCCGGCATCGTCAAGTCGGTGCGTACCGGCCAGCCCACTCCCGACACCCTGCGCATCGTCTTCGACCTGTCGACGGCGGTGGTGGCGATGAAGCCGCGGCTGGAGCCCACCGCCGGCGGCGCGCGGCTGGTGCTGGAATGGCCGGGTGACGCACCTGCCAGCGCCGTCGCTGTCGCTGCACAGCCTTCCGCCCAATCGGCCATCGTCCAGCGCACCGTGGACGCCGCGCAGGCAACCGCGGCATTGACCTCGGCGGTGCAGCAGGCGTCACGGCAGGCGTCACGGCAGGCCGCGCTGCCGCCGGCTTCGCAACCGCAACCGCAGGCGCAGCAGACACAGGCGTCGCAACCACAGGCCATTCCAGGCACGGTCTCGCCGCAGGACATCCTCGAGGGACGCGTGAGCGGACCGGCCGCGACCCGCCAGGCATTGCCGTCCGCAGTGGTGCAAACCCCTTCCCGGATGCCGTCCCAGGCAGTGGCCGCCGCGCAGGCGCCGGCCCAGTACACCATCGCCACCGGGGTGCCGGCCCCGTCGCCGGCCAGCAACGCGGGAACGGCTGACAGCGCCGGCGCCAGCGAACGACAGGTGCCGATGCGCAACGGCATGCGCCCGCTGGTCATCGCCATCGATGCGGGCCATGGCGGCCAGGATCCTGGCGCGGTCGGTCCGACCGGCAAGCGCGAGAAGGATGTGACCCTGGCCATGGCCCGGGAGCTTGCCCGGCAGATCAACGCCACTGCCGGAATGAAGGCTTTCCTGGTCCGCGACGGCGACTACTTCATCCCGCTGCCGCAGCGCGCGCGCAAGGCGCGCAGCGGCAAGGCCGACATGTTCGTCTCGATCCACGCCGATGCGGCGGAGAACCGCAACGCGCGCGGCTCCTCGGTGTACGTGCTGTCGCTCAAGGGCGCCTCCTCGCAGCGCGCGCGCTGGCTCGCGGACAAGGAAAACTCCTCCGACCTGGTCGGCGGCGTGCGCCTGCAGCAGGTCGACAACACCTTGTCCTCGGTGCTGCTCGACCTCGCCCAGAGCGGCCACATGAAGGCGTCGGAAGACGCGGCCAACCACGTGCTGGACGGACTCAAACGGGTCGGCAACAACCACAAGCCGAACATCGAGCGGGCCAACTTCGCCGTGCTGCGGACCTCGGACATGCCCTCGATGCTGGTGGAAACTGCTTTCATCTCCAACGCCGACGAAGAGCAGCGGCTGATCGACCCCGCCTACCAGCGCAAGGTCGCCGGCGCGGTGCTGGACGGAGTCCAGACCTATTTCAGCCGCCAGCCGCCGCCGGGCACGCTGTTCGCGGCGCGCGCCCAGGCGGCCGAAGAGTCGGGCCGGGGCAGCGTCAGCATGGGCAGCGCCGGCGCCCCCTAAGCGCCGCCCTCGGCTATCATCACCGCTGCTTTTTCCGGACGGCGCCTGCGCCGCCTTTCCGTGCAGATCCGCCAACTCCCCGACACCCTCATCAACCAGATCGCCGCGGGCGAGGTCGTCGAACGGCCTGCGTCGGTGGTCAAGGAACTGGTCGAGAACGCGCTGGACGCCGGCGCGATGCGCGTGGACATCGACCTGGAGGAAGGCGGCATACGCCTGATCCGGATCCGCGACGACGGCGGCGGCATCGCGGCCGCGGAGCTGCCGCTGGCGGTGTCCCGCCACGCCACCAGCAAGATCGCCTCGCTGGACGACCTGGAGTCGGTCGCCACGCTGGGCTTCCGCGGTGAAGCGCTGCCTTCCATCGCTTCGGTCAGCCGTTTCTCGCTTTCATCCCGGCGCCCAGGCGACGAGCACGGCGCGAGCCTGCAGGTCGAAGGCGGCAAGCTCGGCGAAATCGTGCCCAAGGCGCAGCCACCGGGGACCACGGTGGAAGTGCGCGAGCTGTTCTACAACGTGCCGGCGCGGCGCAAGTTCCTGCGTGCGGAACGCACCGAGCTGGGCCACATCGAGGAATGGCTGCGCTCGCTGGCCCTGGCCCGGCCCGACGTCGAATTGCGGGTCAGCCACAACGGCCGGCCCTCGCGCCGCTACAAGCCCGACCTGCTCGACGATACGCTGCGCCTCAACGAGACCCTGGGCGAGGATTTCGCCCGCCAGGCCCTGCGCGTGGAGCACGCGCTCCGCCAGGCGCCCGGCCAAACCGGGCCGGGCCTGCGCCTGCACGGCTGGATCGCGCTGCCCAGCTATTCGCGCTCCAGCGCCGACCAGCAATACCTGTACGTCAACGGCCGCGCGGTGCGCGACCGCAGCATCGCCCACGCAGTCAAGATGGCCTACCAGGACGTGCTCTTCCATGGCCGCCAGCCGGCCTACGTGCTGTTCCTGGAAGTCGACCCGCAGCGGGTCGACGTGAACGTGCATCCGGCCAAGCACGAGGTGCG
>SEHC01000370.1 GCA_004173415.1 Lysobacteraceae bacterium | reverse complement strand
GCGGGCGACCTCCTCCAGGCGGATGTCGGGATTGGCGAAGCTGTCCAGCACCACTTCCTTGACCCGGGCCACGGCGTCGGCGAAGGGCTTGCTGGGATCGATCCGGGCCCGCAGCGGCAGCAGGTTGGTGAAATAGCCCATCAGCTCCTCGGTTTCGGCGCTGTTCCTGCCGCGTACCGGGGTCGCCACGATCATGTCCTTCTGCCCGGTGATGCGGTTCAACAGCACCAGGTAGGCGGTCAGCAGCACCACGAACAGGGTCGCGTCCATCGACAGCCCGATCTTGCGCAACGCGTCGGAGGTCGGCCTCTGCACCTGGAACGATTGCGACCTGCCGCGGCCGGAGAAGCTGGGCTTCCTCGGCTTGCCGCCGGACAGGTCCAGCGCGCCGCCATTCTGCGAATCGTTGTCGGCGCCCAGCCGGTCGCGCCAGAACTGCAACTGGCGGGCGTACTCCTCGCTCTCCACCCACTGCCGGTGCCAGACCGAGAAGTCGCCGTAGGTGACCGGCAGCTCGGGCAGGTCCGGCTCCCTGCCCTCCAGCTGGGCGGCATAGGCTTCGGCGATGCTCTTGTAGAACAGGTCGAAGGACCAGCCATCCCAGATGATGTGATGGGTCATGAACAGCAGTGCGTGGCGGTCGTGCTCGAACTTGAACAGCCGCGCGCGGAACAACGGCGCGCCGACCAGCTGGAACGGCGTCTCGATCATCGACTGCAGGCGTTGCATCAGGAACGGCAGGCGCTGTTCCAGTGGCAGGTGGGTCAGGTCCTCGACCTCGTCCAGGCCGGTCGCCAGGTGTTCGTGGACCACCTGCACGCTTTCGTCGTCGCGCTCCTCGATGGTGGTGCGCAGCACCGGTTGCCGGCGCATCACTTCCTGAAAGGCGAGGTCGAACCGGGCCACGTCCAGCGGGCCGGTCAGCCAATGGGCCGAGGGCGTGTTGTAGGTGAGCTGGCCGGGGTTGAAGTCCTCGAGCAGCTTCAGGCGTTCCTGGATCAGCGACAGCGGCGCGCTGCCCTGGTCCTGGCGGTGCATGATCGGCGCACGCGGGGCCTGTGCGGGATCCTGGCGACTCTGGCCGATGATCGCGGCCAGTCGCTCGACCGTCGGCCCGTCGAACAACGCACGCATCGACAGCGAAACATCGAGTTCGCGATTGAGCCTCGACGTGAGCTGCGCGGCCAGCAGCGAGTGGCCGCCCATGGCGAAGAAGTTGTCGTGGATTCCGATCTCGGCCAGGCCCAGCACCGTGGCCATGGTCGTGGCGACCTGGCGCTCCAGCTCGTTGCGTGGCGCGACCATCGCCTGGCTGCGATGCGCCGACAGGTCGGGTGCGGGCAGTCCCTTGCGGTCGATCTTGCCGTTGGGCAACAGCGGCATGGCCGGCAGCACGACCACGTGCTGCGGGACCATGTAGTCGGGCAGCGCGCTGCGCAGGTGCGAAAGCAGCGCCGCTTCATCGGCCTGGGCACCGGCCTCCAGCACCACGTAGGCGACCAGGCGCACGTCGCCGGGCCGGTCCTCGCGCGCCAGCACCAGGTTGCGGGTGACCTGCGGATGGCTGGACAGGTTGCTTTCGATGTCGCCGAGCTCGATCCGGTAGCCGCGCACCTTGACCTGGAAATCCAGGCGTCCCAGGTGCTCCAGGTTGCCGTCGTTGCGCCAGCGGCCGCGGTCGCCGGTGCGGTACAGGGGGCGACGCGCCGGTTCCCCGTCCTGCTGTCCGTAGCCGTCGCCGAAGCGATCGGCGATGAAACGCTCGGCGGTCAGTTCCGGCCGGTGCAGGTAGCCGAGGGTGACGCCTTCGCCGCCGATGCAGATCTCCCCGGGCACGCCGCGCGGACAGGGTTCGCCATGCTCGTCGAGGATCCACACCTGGGTGTTGAGGATCGGGCGTCCGATATGGATGTCCGGCACCGCACTGGATGGATCGGCAACGATCCGCGCCGCCGTGGACCACACCGTGGTCTCGGTGGGGCCGTACAGGTTCCACAACTGGTCGCAGCGCGACAGCAGCTGGGCGGCGAGGTCGTGCGGCAACGGTTCGCCCCCGCACAATGCCTTGAAACCCGGGAGGCCCTTCCAGCCTGCATCCAGCAACAGGCGCCACATCGCCGGGGTGGCCTGGACCACGGTGGCCTCGCAGCGCTCGAGCAGGCGCATGAAGGCGCCGCCGTCGAGCACCGTATCGCGTTCGGCCAGCACCACCTGCGCGCCCACCGACAGCGGCAGCATCAGTTCCAGCACCGCGATGTCGAAGGACAGCGTGGTCACCGCGACCAGGCGGTCGTCGGCCTGCAGGCCGGGCTCGCGGGCCATCGAAGTCAGGAAATTGGCGACCGCCCGGTGCGGCACCTGCACGCCCTTGGGCTTGCCGGTCGAGCCGGAGGTATAGATCACGTACGCGGTCGATTCGGGTTGCGCGGACGAAGCGTCACGCGGCAGGCGCGCCGACGGCAGCGCATCGAGTTCCGCGCGCATCGTGTCCATCAGCAGCATCGGCACCTGCAGGCCGGTGAAATTGCCCAGGTGCGCGCCCTGGGTCACCAGCGCCGCCAGGCCGGCGTCGCCGGCCATGTAGGCGATCCGGTCCGGCGGGAACTGCGGATCCAGCGGCACGTAGCCGGCGCCGCTCTTGAGGATGCCCAGCAGCGCGGCCAGCATGTCCACGCCGCGGTCCAGGGA
>SEHC01000027.1 GCA_004173415.1 Lysobacteraceae bacterium | reverse complement strand
ATCGGGTCGCAGACCCAGAGCACGCGGCGCCCGTCACGACGCACGGCGTCCAGCAGCGGCGGCAGCTTGGCGGCGATCTGGCTGGCGCCCATGCGATGGATGAAAGTCAAACGCCCCGGCTCGTCCTCGGGATTGAGGATGTCGATCAGCCGCAGCAGCTGGTCCGGATTCACCGAGGGCCCGACCTTCAGCGCGATCGGATTGCGCACCCCACGCAGGTACTCGACGTGCGCGCCATCGACGGCCGCGGTGCGCATCCCGATCCACGGGTAGTGGGTGCTCAGGTTGAACCAGCCCCACTGCCTGGGCACTTCCCGGGTCAGGGCCTCCTCGTATGGCAGCAACAGCGCCTCGTGAGAGGTGTAGAAATCGATGCGATTGAGGTTGTGCACCTCCGATCCGGACAAGGTCTCCATGAAGCGGATCGCATCGCCGATCGAGGTCACCATCTGCTGGTACTCGTTGGCATTGGCCGAATAGCCGACCCAGTTGAGGTTCCAGTATTCCGGATGGTGCAGGTCAGCGAAGCCTCCGTCGATGAGGGCACGCACGAAGTTCATGGTCATCGCCGACCTGGCGTGCGCCTTGATCATGCGGCGCGGATCCGGGATCCGCGCCTCGGCGGTGAATTCCGGCTGGTTGACCAGGTCTCCACGGTAACTTGGCAGGGTCAGCCCATCGCGCGTCTCGGTATCGGTGGAGCGCGGCTTGGCGTACTGGCCGGCGAAGCGACCCACGCGGACCACCGGCAGGCGCAGGCCATGGACCAGCACCAGGCTCATCTGCAGCAGGACCTTCAGGCGGTTGGAAATCAGCCCGGACTCGCAATCGCTGAAGCTCTCGGCGCAGTCGCCGCCCTGCAACAGGAACCGCTTGCCTTCCTGGGCCTCGGCCAACTGCTTCTTGAGGGCGAAGATCTCCCACGAGGTCACCAGCGGCGGCAACTGGCGCAATTCGCCCAGCGCCGATTCCAGCGCGGATGCATCCGGGTAAGTCGGCATCTGCACCGCGGGACGCGAGCGCCAGCTGGCCGGCGCCCAGTCGGCTGGCAGATTGACGGCGCGCAGGCTGCGGTCGGTAATGCTCATCATGGTGTCCTCAATGGATCACCATGGTGCCAGATTGGTGCGACGCGTCAAATCTTGCTTATGAAACCTTTCGCCCGGCGAATCCCGCGTGCAACGCCCAGGCGGCCAGCACGATGAAGCAGATCAGGCTCCAGGCCGGCATGGCCAGGCCGAGGAACGTCCAGTCGATGGTGCCGCAACTGCCGGAACCGGTCAGCACCTTCTTGATCATGCCGAGCATGCCCGCCGATTCCTGCAGGAATCCAAGTGGCGGCCCGCAACTGGGCACGAGGTCGGCTGGCAGGCTCTGCACCCAGACGTGGCGGCCGGCGATGCCGATGCCGATGGCCGCGGCGAGGAAGGCCCCCAGTCCGTACCAGCGCCGACCCGCCGCGCCGCGCGGCGCATGCAGGCCGCCCACCAGGAACACCAGGCCCAGCAAGGCAAATGCCACGCGCTGGAAGATGCACAGGTTGCAGGGCTCGAGGCCGCCGTACAGCTGGGTCCAGATGGCATAACCGATCAGCCCGATGCAGGCGGCGAAGCCGGCCAGGAAACGGGCGCGAAACGACCAGTGCAAGGGATTCACGGCGTGCAGGCCTTGGAGATGGGAGTCACGCCATTATCACCGCGGGCAGGTCGCGCGGCCACAGGCGCCTTGCCATGAAACGAAAAACCCCGGCACGTGGCCGGGGTTCTGGAATCGAATACCCGTGCCGATTACTCGGCGGACAGGGCAGCGGCTTCCGGACGGTCGATCAATTCGACATAGGCCATCGGCGCATTGTCGCCAGCGCGGAAACCGCACTTGAGGATGCGCAGGTAGCCACCCGGACGCGACTGGTAACGCGGGCCCAGCGTGGTGAACAGGGTGCCCACCGCTTCCTTGTCGCGCAGACGCGCAAATGCAAGGCGGCGGTTGGCCACGCCATCGACCTTGCCCAGGGTGATGAGCGGCTCGGCGACGCGGCGCAGCTCCTTGGCCTTGGGAAGGGTGGTACGGATCAGGCCGTGCTTGATCAACGAAGCGGCCATGTTGCTGAACATCGCCTGGCGATGGGAGCTGGTGCGGCTGAACTTGCGGCCGGCTTTCTGGTGGCGCATGGTTGTGGTTCCTGGTTAATGTTGATGCTGTTGAGGTTCGCTGTCGCCTTCATGGCGTTGTTGCCTGGACTGCGGATGGCCCTGGCCCGGTCGTCCTGATCGGGCATCGCCGCGCACCTTGTGATGCGTCGGCGTTGTGTTGCGTTGGTACTGCGAATTGATCCAAGACGCTTGGATCCTTCGCCTGCCCTGCCCGGCGCAGCGCGCCGGGCGTTCGCCCAAGCGCGTGGCCGTGCCGCGCAAGCGACTTGGGCTTACCCCAGCATGCCGTGCTGCGAGACGCCGGCCGGCGGCCAGTTCTCCAGCTTCATGCCGAGCGAAAGGCCACGCTGGGCGAGGACTTCCTTGATCTCGGTCAGAGACTTCTTGCCGAGGTTCGGGGTCTTCAGCAGCTCGACTTCGGTCTTCTGGATCAGGTCGCCGATGTAGTAGATGCTTTCGGCCTTGAGGCAGTTGGCCGAACGCACGGTCAGCTCCAGGTCGTCGATCGGGCGCAGCAGCACCGGGTCGACGCCGCTGGTCTGCGCCTTCGGCGCGCCACGGTCGCGATGGGTGAAGTCGCCGAACACCGACAACTGGTCGCTGAGGATGTCGGCGGCGGTGCGCACGGCTTCCTCGGCATCGATGGTGCCGTTGGTCTCGATCTCCAGGACCAGCTTGTCCAGGTCAGTGCGCTGCTCGACGCGGGCCGCTTCGACGGCATACGCGACGCGGCGGACCGGCGAGAACGAAGCGTCGAGCATCAGCCGGCCGATGGCGCGGGTTTCCTCGTCCGGACGACGACGGGCGGCGGCGGGCTGGTAGCCGAAACCGCGCTCGATCTTCAGGCGCATGTTGATCGCCGTGTCCTTGGTCAGGTTGCAGATGACCAGTTCCGGATTCAGGATCTCGACGTTGTGGTCGGTCTTGATGTCGCTTGCGGTCACCACGCCCGGGCCCTGCTTGGCCAGGGTCAGGGTGGAGCTGTCGCCGGTGTGGATGCGGATGGCGACGTCCTTCAGGTTCAGCAGGACCTCGAGCACGTCCTCCTGCAGGCCTTCGATGGTGCTGTATTCGTGCAGCACGCCGTCGATTTCCACTTCGGTGATGGCGAAGCCGGGGATCGACGAGAGCAGCACTCGACGCAGCGCATTGCCCAGGGTGTGGCCGTAGCCGCGTTCCAGCGGTTCGATCACGACCTTGGCGCGATTGTCGCCGAGACGTTCGATTTGCGGGCCGCGGGGACGCAGCACCTGCTGTGTGGTAACCGTCATGTTGCTTGGTCTCCTGCAAATCCCCGGCAGATCCGGGGATTCGTGATGGGATTACTTCGAGTACAACTCGACGATCAGCGCTTCGTTGATGTCGGCAGGCAGGTCGGCGCGATCCGGCACGGCCTTGAACACGCCGCTGAACTTCTTCGAGTCCACTTCGACCCACGAGGGGCTGAGGTCCATCTGCTGGGCCACGGTCAGGGATTCCTGCACGCGGAGCTGCTTCTGGGCCTTCTCGGACAACTCGATCGAATCGCCTGCCTTGATCTGGTAGGAGGGCAGGTTCACCGACTTGCCGTTGACCAGCACGCCACGGTGCGAGACCAGCTGGCGGGCGGATGGCCGGGTGATGGCGAAGCCCATCCGGTAGACGACGTTGTCCAGGCGGGTTTCCAGCAACTGCAACAGGTTCTCGCCGGTGTTGCCCTTCTTGGTCGAGGCCTTCTTGTAATAGTTGCGGAACTGGCGCTCCAGCAGACCGTAGATACGCTTGACCTTCTGCTTCTCGCGAAGCTGGGTGGCGTAGTCGGACAGCTTGCCCTTGCGGGCGGTTGCGCCGTGCTGGCCGGGCTTCTGCTCCAGCTTGCACTTCGAATCCAGCGCGCGCGCCGGGCTCTTGAGGGAAAGGTCGACGCCTTCGCGGCGGGCGAGCTTACAGGTGGGACCAATATAACGAGCCATTTCTCTTCAGCTCCTCAGACGCGACGCTTTTTGGGCGGGCGGCAACCGTTATGCGGGATAGGCGTAACGTCGATGATGTTGGTGATCTTGTAACCAACGTTGTTGAGCGAACGCACCGCGGACTCGCGGCCCGGGCCGGGGCCCTTGATGCGTACTTCCAACGACTTCAGACCGTAGTCCAGTGCTGCACGGCCGGCCTTCTCGGCGGCGACCTGCGCTGCGAACGGCGTGGACTTGCGGGAGCCGCGGAAGCCCGCGCCGCCCGAAGTGGCCCACGACAGCGCATTGCCCTGGCGATCGGTGATGGTGACGATGGTGTTGTTGAAAGAAGCGTGGACATGGGCGACGCCGTCGGTGACGACGCGCTTGATCTTCTTCTTGACTTTGGCAGCTGCCGGTTTGGCCATGATGTGCGCCCCTTACTTCTTGATGGCTTTGCGCGGACCCTTGCGGGTGCGTGCATTGGTGCGGGTGCGCTGGCCACGAAGCGGCAGGCCACGACGATGACGCAGGCCGCGGTAGCAGCCCAGGTCCATCAGGCGCTTGATCGCCATGCCAACTTCGCGACGCAGGTCGCCTTCGACGATGAACTTGCCGATCTCGGCGCGCAAACGCTCGACTTCCGGCTCGGACAGGTCACGGATCTTGGTGGTGGAAGCCACGCCTGCGGTTTCGCAGACCTTCTTCGACCGGGTACGGCCAATGCCGTAAATGCTCTGCAACCCGACCCAGACATGCTTCTGGGCAGGCAGGTTGACACCTGCAATACGCGCCATGACGCGATTCTCCAACTGTGTTTGATGGCCCGATTGCAGGCAGACCCGTGAAGGTCGTGTGCAAGCCGGCGGAGTGAACTGCGAATTTTAACAAGATCTCGGGTTTCTGGGAAGTCCCCGCAGACCAAGGCCTGCGAGGACAACGGCATGGGGAGTGTGCCCATGCTCCGGCGCCGGAACCCGCCTGGGACCGGCCAGGACCGGCTTTCGCCAATCCTGCCCTGCCCCGCCCCGCGCTACTCTTGCGCAGGGACTGGCTGGTTCTCACCCGTGCGCGAGATCGCCGCGCGGGCCGCCCATCTAAATAGGTCTTGCCTAGCCGCGCGCCAGACCGCCGCGCGAGCCGCCTTTCAAATTGGCCTTCTTCAACAGGCTCTCGTACTGGTGCGACATCAGGTGGGCTTGGACCTGGGCGATGAAGTCCATCACCACCACCACCACGATCAGCAGCGAAGTACCGCCGAAGTAGAACGAGGTGCCCAACTGGGTGCGCATGATCTCGGGCAACAGGCAGACTGCCACCAGGTACAGCGAACCGACGGCGGTCAGGCGGGTCAGTACCCCGTCCACGTAGTCGGCCGTGGCCTTGCCCGGCCGGATGCCAGGAATCAGGGCACCGGACTTCTTCAGGTTGTCCGCGGTCTCCTGCGAATTGAACACCAGCGCGGTATAGAAGAACGCAAAGCCGATGATCATCGCGGCGAACACGATCATGTGCAGCGGCTCGCCCGGGGCCAGCGCCTGGGACACCCGCTGCAGCCACATGGTCGAAGTCGACTGGCCGGACCACAACGCCAGGGTGGCCGGGAAAGCCAGGATGCTGGACGCGAAGATCGGCGGGATAACGCCGGCCATGTTGAGCTTGAGCGGCAGGAACGAAGTCTGGTTCATGTACGCGTTGCGGCCACCCTGCCGGCGCGCGTAATTGACCGTGATCCGGCGCTGCCCCCGTTCCACGAACACCACGAAATAGGTGAAGGCCAGAACGGTCAGGGTGATCAGGATCAGGGCGATCGCGCTGATGGTGCCGTTGCGGAAGCCCTCGACGGTGCTGATAACCGCGACTGGCAGGCCCGCCACGATGCCGGCGAAGATGATCAGCGAAACGCCGTTGCCGACGCCACGCTCGGTGACCTGTTCACCCACCCACATCAGGAAGATAGTGCCCGCAGTCAGGGCCACGATCGCGGTCAGCACGAAGCCCATGCCCGGGCTGTAGACCACCGGCATGCCGCCCGGGGCTACCTGGTTCTGCAGGGCGACCGCGATGCTTCCGCCCTGCACCACCGCCAGCAACACCGCGCCGATGCGCGAGTACTGGGTGATCTTGCGGCGGCCGGACTCGCCTTCCTTCTGCATCGCCTTCAGCGACGGGAAGATATGCACCGCCAGCTGGAACACGATCGATGCCGAGATGTAAGGCATCACGTTGAGCGCGAACAGGCTGAAACGGTGCAGGGCGCCGCCCGAGAACATGTTGAACATGTCCACGATGCCGCCACCCTGCGCCTGCATCATCGCCAGCATCGCATCGGGATTCACGCCCGGAACCGGGATGAAGCAACCGATGCGATAGACGATCAGCGCGCCGACCACGAACAGCAGCCGCTGGCGCAGTTCAGTGAACTTGCCCAACCCGCCTACGCCGCCTGCGTTGCCCTGCGCCATTCCGCGATTACTCCTGCACGCTGCCGCCGACGGCTTCGATCGCCGCCTTGGCACCGGCCGTGGCTGCGACGCCCTTGAGCACGAACTTCTTGGTCAGCTCGCCCTTCTTCACGATCTTGGCCCGCTTGGCCGAGGTCGGCACCAGCTTGGCTGCGCGCAGCGCGGCGAAATCGATCTCGCCGGCTTCGAGCTTGTCCAGCTGGTAGGACATCACTTCGGCGCAGTCCAGCTTGAGCTTGGAGCGGAAGCCGACCTTCGGCAGGCGCTTGATCAGCGGCATCTGGCCGCCTTCGAACTTGGCCTTGATCTTGCCCTTGCCCGAACGCGCGAACGAACCCTTGTGGCCGCGGCCGCAGGTCTTGCCAAGGCCGGAGCCGATGCCGCGACCGACGCGCTTGCGCTCGGTACGGGCGCCTTCGCCCGGCTTGAGTGTATTGAGATGCATATCGATTACTCCTCGACGCGAACGAGGTAGTGGACCTTGTTGATCAGGCCGCGTACCTGCGGGCTGTCCTTAAGTTCACGCACATCGTTGAGCTTGTTCAGGCCCAGCGCCTTCACCGACAGGCGGTGGATGGACTGGGAACCACGCAGGCCGCGCACCAGGCGCACCTTGACCGTACCGGTCTTGTTGGACTCACTTGCCATAATTGAGTTCCTCGATCTTCTTGCCGCGCTTGGCCGCGATGCGTGCCGGCGACTGCATGTCGCCCAGGCCCTTCAGAGTGGCGCGAACCAGGTTGATCGGATTGCGCGAACCCACGGCCTTGGCCAGAACGTCCTTGACGCCGACCGCTTCCAGCACTGCGCGCATGGCGCCGCCGGCGATCACGCCGGTACCTTCGGAGGCAGGCTGCATGTACACGCGCGCCGCGCCGTGGCCGGCCTTGACCGGATGCCACAAGGTACCGTTATTCAGGTCGACATTCAGCATGCCCTTGCGCGCATATTCCATCGACTTCTGGATTGCGACCGGCACTTCGCGCGCCTTGCCGTAACCGAAGCCGATCTTGCCGTTGCCGTCGCCCACCACCGTCAGCGCGGTGAAGGTGAACTGGCGACCGCCCTTGACCGTCTTGCTGACGCGGTTGACCGCGACCAGCTTCTCGATCATGCCGTCATCTACTTTCTCTTCGCGGTTGCGGTCGCGATCACGACCCCGCGGTGCACGTTCTTCAGCCATTTCCGGATTTCCTGTTGAGATTGGGATGTTTACGGCTTAGCCGCTTATGGTTGTGGGATGAAGCGGTGCAACGCAGTCACGGACAGAAGCCGTGGTGCGCCCGGCGGATACCCCGCCGGCAGGACAACAGCATGGGGGCGGACCCCCATGCCTTCAATCAGAACTGCAGGCCGGCTTCGCGGGCCGCGTCAGCCAGGGCCTTGATGCGGCCGTGGTAGCGGTAGCCGGAACGGTCGAAGGCGATCTTTTCGATGCCCGCGGCCTTGGCGCGCTCGGCGATGAACTTGCCGACGCGGGCAGCCGCGTCGCTGTTCTTGCCGTTCTTCAGGCCTTCCTTCACGTCGGCCTGCAGCGTGTTGGCGGCGGCGATGACCTTGGCGCCATCGGCGCTGAACAGCTGCGCGTAGAGGTGCTGGCCAGTGCGCAGCACCGACAGGCGCGGCACGCCGAGGACTCGGATGTGGGCGCGGGTGCTCTTGGCGCGGCGGAGACGGGCGTTGTTCTTGATGCTCATGATCTTGATCCTTGGGAAGCGGATAGGCTTTAAGCCTTCTTGGCTTCCTTGCGAATGATGACTTCGTCGGAGTACTTCACGCCCTTGCCCTTGTAGGGCTCCGGCGGACGGAACCCGCGGATCTTGGCCGCAACTTCACCGACGCGCTGCTTGTCCGCGCCCTGCACCAGGATCTCGGTCTGGGTCGGCGTGGCGATGGTGATGCCATCGGGGGTCTTGAACAGCACCGGGTGCGAGAAGCCCAGCGACAGGTTGAGGTCCTTGCCCTGCATCGCGGCGCGATAACCGACGCCGACCAGGTCCAGCTTGCGCTCGAAGCCTTCGGACACGCCCTTGACCATGTTGGCCAGGATCGCGCGGATGGTGCCGGTGATGGCGTCTTCGGCCGGGGTGGCCGGCGACAGGCTCAGGCTGCCGTCTTCAAGCTTGATGTCGACGCCAGCCGGCTTGGCCAGGGTCAGCGAGCCCTTCGGACCCTTGACGGTCAGCGTATCGGATTCGTTCTTGTACTCGACGCCCTTCGGCAGGGTGATCGGCAATTTGGCTACACGGGACATGCGTTTACTCCCTTAAGCCACGAAGCACAGGACTTCACCGCCGACGCCATGCTGGCGTGCCTGCGAGTCGGTCATGATGCCCTTGGAGGTGGAAATGATGGCGACGCCCAGGCCGTCCAGAACCTTGGGCAGGTCGGCCTTGCCACGGTAATGGCGCAGGCCCGAACGCGAAACGCGGGTCAGGCGCTCGATCACCGGCTTGCCCTCGAAGTACTTCAGCACGACTTCGAGTTGCGGCTTGCCGTCGACGGTGTTGACGCGCGAGTCGGCGATGTAGCCCTCGGCCTTCAGCACGCCAGCGATGGCGACCTTGATGTTGGAGGACGGCATCTTCACCGTCGGCTTGCCCACAGCGGCCGCATTCTTGATGCGGACCAGCATGTCGGCGATGGGATCAGTCATGCTCATTGCGTATTACCCTTTGAGTAGCACCGATATCCGCTTTCGCGAAAATCTTTGGTTGGTAGATCTATCGGAACGGAATTACCAGCTGGCCTTGCGCAGGCCGGGGACGTCGCCGTTCATGGTTGCCTTGCGCAGCATGTTGCGGCCGAGGCCGAACTTGCTGTACACGCCGCGCGAGCGGCCGGACAGCGCGCAACGGTTGCGCTCGCGGCTCGGCGACGAATCGCGCGGCAGCTTCTGCAGCTTGGTCACGGCTTCCATCTTCTCTTCGTACGAAGAGCCGGGGCTGGAGATGGTCTTCTTCAGCGCTTCGCGCTTTGCGGCATATTTCTTGGACAGCTTGGCCCGCTTGATGTCGCGGTTAACCATTGAGGTCTTGGCCATGGACGGTTTTCCTTAGCGAATCAGTTGCGGAACGGGAATTTGAAAGCTTCGAGCAGCGCCTTGGCTTCGGCGTCGGTCTTGGCGGTCGTGGTGATGGCGATATCCATGCCGCGGAGCGCATCGACCTGGTCGAAGTCGATTTCCGGGAAGATGATCTGTTCCTTCACGCCCATGTTGTAGTTGCCACGACCGTCGAACGAACGACCCGACACGCCGCGGAAGTCGCGGACGCGCGGCAGGGACACGTTGACCAGGCGATCGAAGAACTCATACATTTTCGCGCGACGCAGGGTGACCTTGCAACCGATCGGCCAGCCGTCGCGGATCTTGAACGAAGCCACGGAAACGCGCGACTTGGTCGTGATCGGCTTCTGGCCGGTGATCTTGGCCAGGTCGGCGACCGCGTTCTCCAGGATCTTCTTGTTGGTCGCGGCTTCGCCCACGCCCATGTTGATGGTGATCTTGGTGATCTTCGGCACTTCCATTGGATTGGCGTAGCCGAACTTTTCGGTCAGGCTGGGGACAACCTGTTCCTTGTAGAACTTTTCGAGACGGGTGCTCATGACTTCATTCCTCAGGCGTCCAGCGCCTCACCGCTGGAGCGGAACACACGCAATTTGCGTCCATCCTCCAGCACCTTGAAACCGATACGCTCGCCCTTGCCCGAAGCCGGGTTGAACAGCGCGACATTGGAGATGTGCATCGAGGCTTCACGCTCGACCACGCCGCCGGCGACACCCGCCTGCGGGTTCGGCTTGGTATGGCGCTTGATGATGTTGACGTTGGAAACGACCACCCGGTCGCCATCCACGCGCACTACATCACCACGCTTGCCCTTGTCCTTGCCGGCGATGACGACCACCTGGTCGCCCTTCTTGATACGGTTCATATATATGTCCTCGGCTCAGAGCACTTCAGGCGCGAGCGAAACAATCTTCATGAACTTCTCGGAGCGCAGCTCGCGGGTCACTGGCCCGAAGATGCGCGTGCCGATCGGCTCTTGCTTGTTGTTGAGCAGCACGGCGGCGTTGCCGTCGAAACGGATCAGCGAGCCGTCCGGGCGACGAACACCCTTGCGGGTCCGGACCACGACGGCGTCGTAGACTTCGCCCTTCTTGACCTTGCCGCGCGGGATGGCGTCCTTGACGGTCACCTTGATGATGTCGCCAATGTGCGCGTAACGGCGCTTGGAGCCGCCCAGCACTTTGATACACATCAGTTCCTTGGCACCGGAATTGTCGGCGGCGTCAAGGTAGCTCTGCATCTGGATCATGATTCAGGACTCCTGGTTAGACGGCCGCACGGGTGACAATTTCCACCACGCGCCAGTTCTTGGTCTTGGACAGCGGGGCGATCTCCACCACGCGGACCACGTCGCCTTCGTTGCAGGCGTTGTCGGCATCGTGGGCATGCAGCTTGGTCGAGCGACGGATGTACTTGCCGTACAGGGCGTGCTTGACCTGACGCTCCACCAGCACGGTGACGGTCTTGTCCATCTTGTTGCTGACCACACGGCCTTCGACCGTGCGCTGCCCGACCTTGTCGGACTTGTTTTCTTGGTTGTCGCTCATCACGGCCATCCTTACTTCTTGCTGCCGAGCAGGGTCTTGACGCGAGCGATCTCGCGGCGAACCCGACGGGTTTCATGGGTCTTGGGCAGCTGACCGGTGACCTGCTGCATGCGCAGGGAGAACTGCTCCTTGCGCAGGTCGGTCAGATGTGCGTTCAGCTGTTCAGCCGACTTCTCGCGGAGTTGCTTGAGTTCCATTAGCGCACCGTCCGGGTAACGAAAGTGGTGGTGACGGACAGCTTGGCCGCGGCCAGGCGGAACGCCTCGCGCGCGATTTCCTCGGTGACGCCCTCGATCTCGTAGATCATGCGACCCGGCTGGATCTGCGCGACCCAGTACTCCACGTTGCCCTTGCCGGAGCCCATGCGGACCTCGATCGGCTTCTTGGTGATCGGCTTGTCGGGGAACACGCGGATCCACATCTTGCCGCCGCGCTTGACGTAGCGGCTGATGGAACGGCGCGCGGCCTCGATCTGGCGCGCGGTCAACTGGCCGTGCGCGGTGGCCTTCAGGCCGTATTCGCCGAAGCTGACGAGGTTTCCGCTCCAGCTCAGGCCGTCGTTACGACCCTTGTGCTGCTTGCGGTACTTGGTACGTTTTGGTTGCAACATGGCCGATTACCTCGCGTCGCGATCACGGGCCGGACGCGACGGACGTTCGCTGCGCTCGGGGCGCGCTTCGTCCTGCTTTTCCTGGCCAATCTGGGAGAAGTCGAACACTTCGCCCTTGTAAACCCACACCTTGATTCCGATGATGCCGTAGGTGGTCTTCGCCTCGGCAAAACCGTAGTCGATGTCGGCACGCAGCGTGTGCAGCGGCACGCGACCTTCGCGGTACCACTCCGAACGGGCGATTTCCGCGCC
>SEHC01000369.1 GCA_004173415.1 Lysobacteraceae bacterium | reverse complement strand
TTCATCGCATCGGAAGCGCGCAGCCTGGCGTCGAAGCCGGCCGGGTCCAGCGACTGGGCGAGGTGTTCGGCGGCGAGCATGCCGCTGCGGATCGCCTGGTGGGTGCCCTTGATCTTGGGTACGTTGAGCAGGCCGGCGGTGTCGCCGATCAGCAGCGCGCCGGGCATCTCCACCTTGGGCAGCGACTGCCAGCCACCGGTGACGATGGCCCGCGCGCCGGCCGAGAGGATGCTGCCGCCTTCCAGCAGCGGCGCGATCAGCGGGTGGTTCTTCCATTGCTGGAAGGCCTCCCACGGCTTGTATTGCGGGTCCTGGTAATCCAGTCCGCTGACGTAGCCGAGCGCGATCTGGTGGTTATCCAGGTGGTAGAGGAAGCTGCCGCCGTAGGTGCGGTTGTCGGCGGGCCAGCCCAGCGTATGCACGATCTTGCCGGGCGACACGCGGCCTTCGGGTACCTGCCAGAGTTCCTTGATGCCGATCGAATAAGCCTGCGGGTCGCTGTCCCGGTCCAGCGCGAACTGCTTGACCAGGCGCTTGGTCAGGTGCCCGCGCGCGCCTTCGGCCAGCACGGTGACCTTGGCGTGGATGTCGATGCCGGCGGTGTAGCCGGGCTTGTGCGAGCCATCGCGGGCCACGCCCATGTCGCCGATGCGCACGCCGATGACCTTGCCCTGGTCGTCGTGCAGGGTCTCGGAGGCGGCGAAACCGGGGTAGATCTCCACCCCCAGGGCCTCGGCCTGCGGCGCCAGCCAGGCGCACATGGCGCCCAGGCTGACGATGAAGTTGCCCTGGTTGTGCATGCCGGGCGGCACGATCGGCGACTTGCGCCCGCCGGTCTTGTTGAGCAGCCAGATCTCGTCCTCGGTGGCCGGCACGCAGACCGGCGGCGGCGCGTCGCGCCAGCCCGGCAGCAACGCATCCAGGGGGCCGGGTTCGATCACCGCGCCGGACAGGATGTGCGCGCCGATGGTGCTGGACTTCTCGATCACGCAGACCGAGATCGCCGGGTCGAGCTGCTTGAGCCGGATCGCGAACGCCAGCCCCGCCGGCCCGGCTCCGACTGCGACGACGTCGTACTCCATCACATCACGTTCGACATCGGTCATCGCGGGCTCCGGGGACATTCTGCTTGGCAGGCTGCATTTTCGGTGTTTGCGTGGCGAGGGGCAAATGCGCGAGCCTTGCGCGCATGGCCGTACTGTTTCCAATATCGACGAATGGTGCCGATCCGGGTCGGCCCGATGCGGAACTCTGGTACGCCGCCGACTGGCTGGCCGCGCGCGAGGCCGACGCGCTGTTGCCGGCGCTGCGCGACTCGGTGCAATGGGAAACCCATCGGATCCGCCTGTTCGGCCACGAGGTCGATTCGCCGCGGCTGAGCTGCTGGATCGGCGACGAGGGCACCGCCTATGCCTATTCCGGCGCGCGCTTCGAGCCGAAGCCCTGGCCATCGGCGCTGGTGCCGGTCCGCCAGCGGCTGGAGCAGGAGCTCCAGGCCGGCTTCAACAGCGTGCTGGCCAATCGCTACCGCACTGGCGCCGACAGCATGGGCTGGCATAGCGACGACGAGGCCGCGCTGGGTCCGCAGCCGGTGATCGCCTCGCTGAGCCTGGGCGCCACGCGGCGCTTCCTCGTCAAGCCTCGCCAGGGTGCTGGCGAACGCCTTGCGCTGGACCTGGTCCATGGCAGCCTGCTGGTCATGCGCGGGGCCACCCAGCAACACTACCGGCATGCCTTGCCGCGCACCGCCAGGCCGGTGGGCGAGCGGATCAACCTGACCTTCCGCCGGATCATCGGATGAGGGCCGGCCGCTTTCCGCGGCGCGCGCCCGGGTTCAGGGCCAGGGTCAGCGCCTGGATTCAGCGCTTGGTTCGCGCATCCGCCTCGCCGCTGACCAGGGTCCAGCCGACCACCTCGCCGCCCAGCTTGGCCAGGCCGCGCTCGAAGGCGGCCACCACCGCATCGACTTCCTCGCTGCCGGCCGCTTCCCGCTGCAGGAACGTGCGCGAGGCGACGATGCGCTGGTCGACAGTGTGGACCAGCTTGGCGTTGACCTCGATCAGCGCCGACGGTGTCGCCGCGCCGGCGTATTCGGATTCGAACCGGCGCACGTCGGTGACCAGCTTGTAGTCCTGGCGGATGCCGGTGCCGGCGCGGGCCACCGCGGCGATCCGGCCCGAGTCCTCGAAGCCATGCAGGAGCACGGCTTCGAGCATGTCGCTGGAAGGCTGCGCCCAGCCGGCGCGCTTGTAGACCTGCAGCTCCCCGGCCACCGGGCGCACCGCGATGCGGGTGCTGTCGACCACGCGCGGCGCGCTGGGATCGACGATGGCGAGCTGCCAGCGCACGGTCGGCCACGAGGGATCGACCGGCACGCTGACCTGCGGCGAATAGATCGTGATCGGATCGTTCTGCTTGCCCCCGCCCAGCACCGAGCAACCGCCCAGCAGCAGGGCGGCGGCGAATGCGGCTGACAGCGAAGCGAGGCGGGTGCGGGTGGGCTTCATTTGGGTTCGAACTCCTTGGGCGCGTCGCGACCCAGAAGGTAGCGGGCGGGATTGCCTTCCAGGCGGTCGCTGACCTGGCGCAGGTCGCGGATCAGGCGCCGCAGTTCGGTCAGGGTCGGGCCGAGCTGGCCGAGGCCGTCGCTGGCGAAGCTGTTGATCGCGGCGCGGTTCTCGCCAAGGATCG
>SEHC01000368.1 GCA_004173415.1 Lysobacteraceae bacterium | reverse complement strand
GAGGATACGATCGGCGGCAGACTTGTCGGCCATCAGGGATTAGCATAGCCGGCGCGCGCATCCAGGGAGCAAGACATGCAGAATTTCGAGCAGATCCGCAGTCACCTGACCAAGTCCGGATACAAGGTGACCATGCACGAGCCCTACGTGGCGTGCGTGGAGCTGTCGCTGGACAGCGGCAACCGCCACCAGGCGATCTTCCTCTCGGAGCTTGGCAACGACGACGAGCGCGGCTACCTGCGGGTGAGCACGGTGATCGCGCCGATCACCGGGGTCGACGCGCGCCGCGCGCTCGGCTTCAACTGGCAGAGCAGCGTCGGCTACCTGGCGATCGGCGACCTCGACGGCGTGCCTTACCTGCAGCTGTGCGAGAACCGGCCCTACGACGGGCTGAGCCCGTCGGAAGTGGACCGCCTGGTGCTGGAGATCGGAGGCCTGGGCGACAACATGGAACGCGCGCTCTCGGCCGAAGGCGATCTGCTCTAAGAAGCCACGCGTAGGAGCGGCGGAAGCCGCGATGAAGCCTTACCGGTAACGCCCCATCGCGGCTTACGCCGCTCCTACGGCGCCACTTGGGCTGTGCTCAGGACCAGCCCAGCGCCTCGACCAGCCGGAACAGGCCGTAGGCAATGCCGCCGGCCGCTGGGATCGTGAGTATCCATGCCCAGACGATGCGCTCGATCACCCCGAGCTTCAGTTTGCGCGGGTTCTTCGCGAACCCCACGCCCATGATCGCGGTGGAAATGCTGTGCGTGGTCGAGACCGGCATGCCGAAGTGCGCGGCGGTGACCAGGATCGTCGCCGACGCCGTCTCGGCCGCGAACCCGTCGATGGTCTGCAGCTTGACCATCTTGTGGCCGAGGGTCTTGATGATCCGCCAGCCACCGGCGGCGGTGCCCGCGGCCATGACCAGGGCGCAGGTCGCGATCACCCAGCTGTCGATGTCGTCCTTGCCGCCATCCGGATGCAGGAAGGCGAGCCAGCCGGGCAGGTCATCGAGGATGCCGGCGGACTGGGCGCCGAAGATCGACAGCGCGATGATGCCCATGGTCTTCTGCGCGTCCTGGCGGCCGTGGGCGAAACCCATGTAGGCGGCCGAGACCAGCTGCGCCTTGCCGAAGAACGCGTTGACCCAGCGCGGCTTGGCCATGCGCGCCAGCGGACCGCCGGACTTCATCATCCCGGCGATGATCAGGTAAAGCAGGGAGATGATGGCCACGCCCAGCAGGAACCCGGCCAGCGGCGAGGTGATCATGGGCATCACCACCTTCCACAGCAGGCCCTTGTTGGTGCTCCAGTCGCCGTCCCCGGCCTTGGACCAGATCAGCGCCGCCCAGTTGTTGTGCGAAGCCGCCAGCGCCGCGCCGCAGAGGCCGCCGATCAGCGCGTGCGAGGACGAGGACGGCAGCCCGCGCCACCAGGTGATGAGGTTCCAGATGATCGCGCCGACCAGCGTGCAGATGAGCACCTGCGAGGTCACGTTGACCACCTCGGTGTCGACCAGCCCCGAAGCGATGGTCTTGGCGACCGCGGTGCCCATGAAGGCGCCGATGAGGTTGGTGCTAGCGGCGAGGATGATCGCCTGGCCGGGCGTCAGCACCTTCGTGGCCACCACTGTGGCGATGGAGTTGGCGGTGTCGTGGAAGCCGTTGATGAACTCGAAGACGAGCGCAGCCAGGATCACGATCAGGACCAGGGTCAGCATTCGCTTGGATCCTAGCTGTTCTTCAACACGATCTGGTAGGCCGCCACGCCGGCTTCCCGGCAACGGTCGATGGCCTTCTCGAGGATCTCGAAGAACTCCTTGAGCAGGAACATCTGCAGGTTGTCCAGGCGGCCGGAATAGATGTCGCGGTACAGCTCCAGCATCAACCGGTCGGCCTCGTTCTCCAGGGCGCGCAGCTTCTCGTTGAGCTCGGTCATGCGGTCGATGTTCATCTTCTGCAGGTCATGGACCATCTCCACCACCACCGACGCGGCCTGCTCCAGCATCGCCGCGCGCGGCGCGAAATCGATGCCTTCGAGGTGCTGGGTGGCCAGCGAATAGCGATCGGCGAACTTCTCCACCTGCTTGGGGATCTTGTACAGGGCCGAACCCAAGGCCTCGATGTCCTCGCGCTCGATCGGGGTGATGAAGCTCTCCACCAGGGCCTTGCCGATCTTGTCCGAGGCCGTCCGCTCGCGCTGGCGGGCCAGCTTGAAGGCGTCCAGCGGAGGCTGCCGGTCCGCCGTCTTCATCATGCCGTGCAGGGCTTTGGTGCTCTCATAGGCGGCCTGGGCAGAGTCGTCCAGCAAGGTATAGAACTGCTGGCCGGAACCGAAAATGGTCTGCAACGAAAACATGGGGCGCATCCCGCCGTCTCGGAAGGGACGGCAAGAGGATCGCCCGCGTGCTTGAACTGCTGATCGTCGCCGCCCTGATCGTCCTCAACGCCTTCTTCGCCCTGTCGGAGATGGCCCTGATGACCTCGCGCAAGCTGCGCCTCAAGCAGTTGGGGCATGAAAGCCGCGGCGCCCGGGTCGCGCTTTCGCTGGCCGAACATCCCGACAACCTGCTTTCCACCGTGCAGATCGGCATCACCGGCATCGGCGTGCTGGCCGGCGTGTTCGGTGGCGACGCCATCGGCGCGATGATCGCCACCTGGCTGGTCGACGTATGGCCCAATGCCAGCGAATACGCGTCTCCGATCGGGATCGGTACCGCGGTCACCCTGATTACTGCCAGCTCGGTCATCTTCGGCGAACTCATCCCCAAGCGCCTGGCCCTGACCAACCCGGAGAACATCGCCGCGGTGGTCGCCATCCCGCTGGACTGGCTGTCGCGCATCGCCCGGCCGATCGTGTTCGTGCTCGGCGCGATCAACCGCGGCGTGCTGCGCCTGCTGGGGATCCGCGACGACAACCGCAACGCGGTCAGCGAGGAAGAGATCCGCATGCTGGTCACCGAGGGCCACCTGCAGGGCGTGATCGACGTCGACGAGCGCAACATGATGAACCGGGTGCTGCG
>SEHC01000026.1 GCA_004173415.1 Lysobacteraceae bacterium | reverse complement strand
GGCGGGCATTGCGGCTGGTCGCATCGGCTATCGCCTGCGGGTCCTGGCCACGCAGGCGGGCGATGGTTTCGCAGATCACCGGCAGCCGCGCCGGTTCGTTGCGCTGCCCGCGGATACCGGCATCCGGCTGGTCCGGTGCATCGGTTTCCAGCAGCAGGTAGTCCAGCGGCATGTCGGCGACCAGGCGGCGCAGGCGATTGGCGCGGTCATAGGTGACCGGTCCGCCGATGCCGATCATGAAACCCGATTGCCATAGCTGCCGTGCCTGCTCGGGGCTGCCGGAGAAGCTGTGGACCACGCCGCGCAGCCCGCCGATACGCTTGAACGAGGCGATCACCGCGTCGACCGCGCGTCGTGCATGCACGATCAACGGCAGGTCGAAGTCCCTGGCAAGGGCCAGTTGGCCATCGAAGTAGGCCTGCTGGATCTGTCTGTGGAGCCCCTCGACGAAGTAGTCCAGCCCGCATTCACCGACGGCCACCGGCTGTTCGGCATTGATCCAGTCACCCAGTTCGACCAGGTGGCGTGGAAGGTGTCGGTCCAGGAACATCGGATGCAGGCCATAGGCCGGGAACAGCCCGGGACCGGTCCGGCAGATATCGCGCAGCCTGGGCCAGTGCGCCGCGGCAATGGCGGGTACCACCTGCTGCAGGACCCCGCTCGCACGGGCACTGGCGATGATGGTGTCGCGTCCGCCGTCGAACTCCGCGGCGTCCAGGTGGCAATGGGTATCGACCAGCATCGGGAACCTAGCTGCGCGGCGGATCGCCGGCATCGATCGGCCTGGCGTTCCGGTTCTTCCAGTTGGCCAGCAGCAGGGTCCCAAGTCCGAGCAGGATCTCGTCGAGGAACGGGATGGGATCGAAGACGAACAGGTTGATTGCGAACAGCGCGGCGGTAATCTTGAACAGGGTCGGGTAGCGCAATTTCCCGGCCCAGTTCAACAATGGCAACAGCAGCGGGGTGGGCATTGGAGGTGCTCCGGTGCGATAGGGCGACACGCTAGCACGGGCGGATCTCCGCGTCGGTTCATCCTGCAGGCGGTTTGGAAGCGGGGATCCGGTTTTCGTTCAGCCATGAAGTGCTGCAATTGATCTCAATGAATGCGCGGGAGCCGCCCGCCCGGAGGTTGGCAATGAAGAGCAACACCACCACTATCCTGATCGCAACCGGTGCCTTGTTGTTCGGGGGCATCGCCACTGCGGCGTATATGAACAACCGCGGCGAGCAAGCCGAATTCGTCAGCGCCGAAACTGGCGAGCCGGCCGGCCAGGCCACCGCGCTGGACGACCTGCCGTACGACGGCAGCATCGAACCGGGAGCCCTGCAGTACGCGGAGGTGGTCAAGGTCGACCCGATCACCAACAAGAACAAGGTCTATGCGACCGTAATCGGAACCGAGCCGGTGCGCGAGACCACGACCACCAGCACCCCGCGTGAGGTCTGTGAGGACGTCGTGGTGCAGGAGCGTTTGCCCGAACGCGATGGCAACACCGGCGGTACCGTCGCCGGCGCCGTGATCGGCGGCCTGCTCGGCAACCAGGTCGGCAACGGCAGCGGCCGCAAGGCGGCCACCGCCGCGGGCGCGGTGGCTGGCGGCCTGATCGGCAACAAGGTCGACAAGAACCATGTCGGTGGCCGGGTCGTGAACCGGACCGAGCGCCAGTGCCACACCGAGAATACCAGCTCCGAGTCGTCGCGCGTGACCGGCTACAACGTCACTTACCGCAATGCCGATGGCACCACTGGCACCATGCGCATGGGCAGCAAGCCGGGTTCGCGCATCGCCATGGGCGATACCGACAAGGTGGTGGGTTACGACGTGACCTATCGTTTCGATGGCCAGGAGAAGACCGTGCGCATGGACGAGAAGCCGGGTGAGCGCCTGCCGGTCGTGGACGGGAAGGTCGTTACCCAGACCGCCTTGATCGAGTCCAGCCCGCAGGGTTGAGGCTACGGCCGTCGAATGCTGAAAAAAGACCGGCGGATTCGCCGGTCTTTCGTTATGGGGTCGGCGAATCGGGGGCTTACCCCGCCCGAGGCGCGCCGAATACAATAAGGGATTGCCCGAACCGGTTCCCGACGCATGGCCCTGCACCCCTACGATCTGTTCGATATCCGTTCCCTGCTCACCGAGGAGGAGCGCGCGGTGCAGGACACCGTCGCCCGCTTCACCGACGAGCGGGTCCGGCCGATCATCGGCGACGCTTTCGCCGAGGGCCGCTTCCCCAGGGAACTGGTCCCGGAGATCGCGGAACTGGGCCTGCTCGGTTCCTCGCTGCCCGAGCGTTATGGCGGCGGCGGCCTCAACGGCGTGAGCTACGGGCTGATCTGCCAGGAGCTGGAGCGCGGTGATTCGGGCATCCGCAGCTTCGTCAGCGTGCAGTCCTCGCTGTGCATGTATCCCATCTACGCCTACGGCAGCGAGGAGCAGCGCATGCGCTGGCTGCCGGACATGGCGGCCGGCAAGGTGATCGGCTGCTTCGGCCTGACCGAACCCCAGGGCGGGTCGGATCCGGGAGCGATGAAGACCAATGCCAAGCGCGACGGCGGCGACTGGATCCTCAACGGTTCCAAGATGTGGATCACCAACGGCAACCTGGCCGACATCGCCATCGTCTGGGCGCAGACCGAGGACGGCATCCAGGGCTTCGTGGTCGAGAAGGACTTCGCCGGTTTCACCGCGCAGGAGATACACAAGAAGATGAGCCTGCGCGCGTCGGTGACTTCGGCGCTGTTCCTGGACAACGTTCGCGTGCCCGAGGCCAACCGCCTGCCCAACGTGAAGGGCCTGAAGGGTCCGCTGGGTTGCCTGACCCAGGCCCGCTACGGCATCACCTGGGGTCCGATCGGTGCGGCCATCGCCTGCCTGGACGAAGTGCTGGGCTACACCAAGGAACGCATCCTGTTCGACCGCCCCGTCGCCGCCACCCAGAGTGCGCAGATCAAGATGGCCGACATGGCCCGCCGGATCACCCTGGCGCAGTTGCTGTCGCTGCAGTTGGGCCGGCTGAAGGACGCCGGCACCATGCAGCCTTCGCAGGTATCGCTGGCCAAGTGGAACAACTGCCGCATGGCCATCGACATTGCCCGGGAGTGTCGCGACCTGCTGGGCGGTGCCGGCATCACCACCGAACACGCCGCGATCCGCCATGCGCTGAACCTGGAATCGGTGATCACCTATGAAGGCACCGAGACCGTGCACCAGCTGGTGATCGGCCGCGAGCTGACGGGCATCAACGCGTTCTGATCCGAATGTCCGCCCGCGCGGGCGGACTGGGTGGGTGTCATGAGCATCTTCGATCTGAAGCTGGAAACCGAACGCCTGCTCCTGCGCCCGCCGCAGGCGCAGGACTTCGAGGCCTGGGCGGCGTTCATAGCAGACGAAGAGGCGGCCAGGCACATCGGCGGCGTGCAGTCGCGCGCGGTCGCCTGGCGCAGCTTCGCCGCCATGATCGGGGTCTGGCACCTGCAGGGCTTCGCATTCTTCTCGGTGATCGAAAAGGCCACCGGTCAATGGGTGGGCCGGCTTGGCCCCTGGCAGCCGGAGGGTTGGCCCGGCACCGAAGTGGGCTGGAGTATCGCCCGCGAGCACTGGGGCAAGGGCTTTGCGCCGGAAGGCGCGCGCGCTGCCACCGACTGGGCCTTCGACGCGCTTGGCTGGAGCGAGGTGATCCATACCATCGCCGAGGACAACGTCAATTCCAAGGCGGTCGCGGCGAAACTGGGGTCGCGGTTCCTGCGTATGGACTGGTTGCCGGCCCCGCTTGACACAAAGCCCGTCGAGGTGTGGGGACAGACCCGGGAAGAGTGGCGCGCTGGGCGCGCTGGCGGAGCACGACCATGATTACCCTGCATGGCATGTCCAGTTCGGGCAATTGCTACAAGCTGCAGTTGCTGATGGCGCAACTGGGCCGGGCCTACGACTGGCAGGAAATCGATGTCACCCGGGGCGAAAACCTGTCGCCGGAATTCCTGGCCCTGAACGATCGGGGCAAGGTGCCGGTGCTGCAACTGGAGGACGGCCGGACCATGGCCGAGTCCAACGCCATCCTGCACTACCTGGCCCAGGGTTCGGAGCTGTTGCCATCCGATCCGTGGGCCCAGGCCAAGACCTTGCAGTGGATGTTCTTCGAGCAATACAGCCATGAACCCTACATCGCGGTATCGCGCTTCGTGATGCGGTTCCTGCCGGCCGACCATCCGCGCCAGCAGCAACTGGCCGTGCTGAAGCCCTACGGCGAAGAAGCGCTAGCGGCGATGGAACGGCACCTGGGCCGGTTGCCCTGGTTCGGCGGCAGCTGCTACACGATTGCCGACATTGCCTTGTTCGCCTACACCCATGTCGCCGATGAGGGCGGATTTGAACTGGACCGCTATCCGCGCGTCCGCGACTGGTTGCGGCGGGTGGCCGCGCAACCCGGCTTCGTGCCCATGCGCGGCTCGCCAGCCAGACTCGTTGCCAGGCAGTTGCATCCCGCCACCGACCCGCACTCCAGCTAACGGAACAGAACGAATGTCATCTCCTGCTTCACACCCCATTCCCGCCCGCATGAAGGGACTCAACCGCGCCGAGATCTGCGACCAGAACTTCATCGAATTCGTGCGCGAATGGGAGGGCAGGGTAGAGGCCAGGCCGGCACCGTCAGACCCGGTGCTCGAGGGCAGCGCGCTGGACGCCGGCTCGTTCGTGGAACTGCTGGAATCCCAGCTGGTCTCGCGCCACCTGGACCTGATGGCGCGGGTGCTGCGGGTGCAGAACAAGGTCTTCTACACCATCGGCAGCTCCGGCCACGAAGGCAATGCGATGGTCGCGCGGCTGACCCGCCACACCGATCCGGCGTTCCTGCACTACCGCTCCGGCGCGTTCATGGCCGAGCGCTTCCGCAAGCTGCCGGGCATGGATCCGATCATGGATTCGGCCTTGTCGTTCGCGGCCAGTTCGGAGGATCCCGCATCCGGTGGCCGGCACAAGGTCTGGGGTTCCAAGCCCTTGTGGGTGCTGCCGCAGACCTCCACCATCGCTTCGCACCTGCCCAAGGCGCTGGGCACGGCGGTGGCGATCGAGCAGGCCAGGCGCATCGGCCATGTTTCGCCTGTTCCCGACGACAGCATCGCCATCTGTTCGTTCGGCGACGCCTCCAGCAACCACGCCACCGCGCAGACCGCGTTCAATGCCGCCGCGTGGACCAGTTACCAGAAGCTGCCGGCACCCGTGCTGTTCGTATGCGAGGACAATGGCATCGGCATCTCGGTAAAGACGCCTGGGGGCTGGATCGAGCGTAATTTCTCCACACGCCAGGACCTGGACTACTTCTACGCCGACGGGCTGGACCTGGCGTCCGGCTACGGGCAGGTGCAGGCGGCGGTCGAGCATTGCCGGCGCACGCGTCGTCCCACCTTCCTGCACCTGCGCACCACGCGGATCATGGGTCATGCAGGTACCGATTTCGAAATCGAATGGCGCCCGATCGAGGAACTGGTCGCGGTGGAGGCAGGGGATCCATTGCTGCGTTCGGCGGCCATCGCGCTGCAGTCCGGACTGTATTCGAAGGACAGCCTGCTGGCCCTGTACGAGCAGATCCGCGGCAAGTGTTTCGCCGCCGCCGATGCCGCCGACAGGACTCCCAAGCTGACCCGCCTGGACGACGTCATCGCCCCGCTGGCGCCTTACTCGCCGGCTGAGGTCATGGCCGAAGCCACGCGCAGCGGCAGTGAAGACAAGCGCCTGCAGGTGTTCGGCAGCGCCGAGAAGCTGCCTGAGGCGCAGCCGCCGCGGCATCTGGCGATCCAGATAAACAACGCCCTGCACGACCTGTTCTGCAAGTATCCCGAGGCGCTGCTGTTCGGCGAGGACGTCGCGCAGAAGGGCGGTGTCTATACGGTGACCAAGGGCCTGCACAAGGCCTTCCGCAACAGCCGGGTGTTCAACACATTGCTGGACGAAACCATGATCCTGGGACTGGCCCAGGGCTATGCGAACCTGGGCATGCTGCCGATCCCCGAGATCCAGTACCTGGCCTATTTTCACAATGCCTGCGACCAGATCCGCGGCGAAGCGGCCTCGCTGCAGTTCTTCTCCAACAACCAGTACCGCAACCCGATGGTGGTGCGCATGGCCGGCCTGGGCTACCAGCGCGGCTTCGGCGGCCATTTCCACAACGACAATTCGATCTCGGCGTTGCGCGACATCCCGGGCCTGGTGGTCGGATGTCCATCGCGAGGCGACGATGCGGCCACCATGCTGCGTACTCTGGCAGCGCTGGCCAAGGTAGATGGCCGGGTCAGCATCTTCCTGGAACCCATCGCGCTGTACATGACCAAGGACCTGTACGAGGCCGGTGATGGCCAATGGCTGACCGGCTACCCGGCGCCGGACCAGGCGATGGTGCTGGGCGAAGGCCGCGTCTACGAGCAGCAGGGGGAAGACCTGGTCGTATTCACCTATGGAAATGGCGTCCCGATGAGCCTGCGCGCAGCGCGCGAGATCACCCGCAAGCACGGCTGGAAGGTGCGCGTGGTCGACCTGCGCTGGCTGGTGCCACTCAACGAAGACTTCATCGCCGCGCAGGCGAAATCCGCCAAGCGGATCCTCGTCGTCGACGAAGGCCGTCATTCGGCCGGGGTGGGAGAGGGCGTGATCACTGCGATTGCCGAGGCCGGTTTCGCCGCAAGGCCGTTCCAGCGTGTGGTCGGCGTGGATACCTACACGCCGCTGGCCGGCGCCGCCCTGCTGGTGCTGCCGGGGGACGGGGACATCGTGGCCGCCGCCGACCGCCTTGCCTGAGCAGCGACAGGGCGATGGCACTGAAGCCATCGCACCGTCGCTGGTATGCTCGGCGCCTGCATCGGACAGGCATCGACTTCCATGGCTACGGCGAACGTCGCGATCATCCTGGGCAGCCTGCGCAAGGCTTCCTTCAACCGCCAACTGGCCAATGCGCTCGTACGCCTGGCCGGCGACCGTTTCGTCTTCAGCGTCCTGGAGATCGGCGACCTGCCGCTCTACAACCAGGACGATGATGCGGACTTCCCGGCGGCGGGCTTGCGCTTCAAGCGCGGGATCGAAGGCGCCGATGCGCTGCTCTTCGTCACCCCCGAATACAACCGTTCGATCCCCGGCGTGTTGAAGAACGCCATCGACTTGGCCAGCCGCCCGGCCGGCAGCACGACCCTGACCGGCAAGCGCGCGGCAATCATCGGCACTTCACCGGGCGCGCATGGCACGGTGTCCTCGCAACAGCACCTGCGCAACGTATTGTCCGCCGTGGATGTCGCGGTCCTGGCCCAGCCCGAGATCGCCATCCAGTTCAAGGAGGGCCTGCTGGATGCCTCCGGCGACGTCGTCGACGAGCGCCTGCGCAAGCGCCTGCTGTCTTTCCTGGATCGTTTCGAGGCATGGCTGGGATAGCCCGCTGATTCACCTGGCTGGGTGCGACCTCGCGTGCCGGCGGGATTCCTGGTGTACCGCAGGCGCAGTCGGGCCGGCCGCCATGCCCGCGATCAACCCGGATCGGGCGCGGGAAGCGCGCCGCTGGATCAGCGGTGCAGGCCGTCCACGAGTGGCAGTTCCCGCAATGCCACGTCCTCCGCGTACAGGGTCGCGGTGCCGCGATCGGACGGCAGGACCGCCAGCAGCAGGGCACTGCCTTTGCCTTCGGCCACGCTGAGCACCTTGCCCAGTGTCTGCTGCCCGTCACTGATGTCCGCGTCGGATGCGACGGTGGCATCGGCCTGGAACAGCGCCAGTCCGCGCTTGGCCTTGCCGAGGAAATGGGTGCGGGCCACGATCTCCTGTCCGGGATAGCAGCCCTTCTTCACGCTGAAGGCATTCAGCCGTTCCAGCGAGAGCTGTTGCGGCGTCCATTGTTCGCGCTGGGCGGGGCCGAGCCGGGGCAGGCCATGGCGCAGGTCGCTGGCCCGCCAGCGATCGATTTCGGGTGTGCCCGCCGGTGCCTCGGTGGTCGCAGCGATGCGCAGGCTGCGTGCTTCGTTGCCATCGCCGTAATCGAGTTCGATGGCATCGCCGGCCAGGCCGATCCGCGCACCTGCCGCCGAAACCGGCGCGGCAAACGACGCGGTGACCTCCAAGCCAGAGGGGCGTACGACCTGCACTTTCCTCCGGAACACGAACCGCTGCAGTTGTTCCTGCATGGCCGGGGGATCGGCGTCGGGCAGCAGCAGCAGGAGGCGATCCCCGGCGAGCTTGAGCAGAGCAAACAGCGCAATGACCCGGCCCTTGGGGGTCAGCCATGCGTTCCATTGCCATTGCCCGGCTGCCAGCGCGGCCACGTCGTTGGCGAACTGCGCGTGCGCAAAAGCCGTGGAATCGGGCCCTTCCAGCGCAAGCAGCGCATGATCGGGCAGGGCGAACCAGGTCGCCGCGGCAGGGGAAAGGTTGTCAGGCACGGGGCAGGGGACTAAAATTTGTGCGTTGCGAGAACCACATGATAGGCCAAACACCTCCCACACCTTCCCAGGGCGACGCAGCCACACCCACCGACCCGCAAGCCCGAACCGGGACTGCGCAGCCGGAAGTGGAGGCAGCCAGGGAAATCGGCGGGCGTGACGGTCCGGAACCTACGCGTTTCGGGGATTGGGAAAAAAACGGACGCTGCATCGATTTCTGATCAGCATTGAGCCAACGCGGTCCACACGACCGCCCAGCCGAGAAGACGAGCCCAGCGAATGGCGACCAGACCACGTCCGCTTTCCCCGCACCTGCAGGTGTACCGCTGGCAGATCCAGATGGCGACTTCCATCGTCCATCGGGCCACCGGAATCATCCTCGGCCTCGGCGCGCTGCTCATCGCCGCCGCATTGCTGGCCATGGCCACCGGTCCGGAAGCCTGGGATTGCGTGCGCGGCCTGGCCTCGTCCTGGTTCGGCCTGGTCTTCCTGGTCGGCTGGACCTGGGCCTTCGCCTACCACCTGCTCAACGGCATACGCCACCTGGTCCAGGACGCCGGCTTCGGCTTCGGCATTCCCGCCTTCGTGCGCAACGGCTGGATTTCGGTGATCGGCAGCCTACTCCTCACCGGCGTGGTCTGGGGCCTGATCGCGGCGAAGGGAGGCTGGCTATGAAGCACCGTTACCGCACCCCGCTGAAGGACGTGCGCGGCCTGGGCTCGGCCAAGGAAGGTACGCACCACTTCATCGTCCAGCGCCTGACTGCGATTGCCCTGGTGTTCCTGGCCAGCTGGTTCCTCTACTTCGTCGTCGGCCTGATGAACGCCGATTACCTGACCGCCAGCGATGCGGTCGCCAAGCCGTGGAACGCGACCCTGCTGGTCGCCTTCCTGGTGGCCATGTTCTGGCACGCGCAACTCGGCGTGCAGGTCATCATCGAGGATTACGTCCATAGCCACGGGATGGCGTTCGCGCTGCAGGTCCTGACCCGTTTCGTCTGCATCCTCGGTGCCCTGGCCAGCGCCTTCGCCGTGGTCCTCATCGCGTTGGGAAATTGAACATGACTTCGGCTTACAAGATCACCGAACACAAGTACGACATGGTCGTGGTCGGCGCCGGCGGTGCGGGGCTGCGCGCGACCTTCGGCCTCGCCGCCAAGGGCCTGCAGACGGTGTGCCTGACCAAGGTGTTCCCGACCCGTTCGCACACCGTGGCCGCGCAGGGTGGCATCTCCGCCGCGCTGGGCAACATGGGCGAGGACGACTGGCGCTACCACTTCTACGACACCATCAAGGGTTCGGACTGGCTGGGCGACCAGGACGCGATCGAGTACATGTGCCGCGAGGCGATCCCGGCGATCGTCGAGCTGGAGCACTACGGCGTGCCGTTCAGCCGCACCGAAGAGGGCAAGATCTACCAGCGCCCGTTCGGCGGCATGACCACCCGTTACGGCGAGGGCCCGCCGGCGCAGCGCACCTGCGCCGCCGCCGACCGCACCGGCCACGCCATGCTGCATACGCTGTACCAGCAGTCGCTGAAGCACGATGCGCGCTTCATGATCGAGTATTTCGCGCTGGACCTGATCTTCGACGAGGAAGGCGCCTGCAAGGGTGTGCTGGCCCTGGACATGGCCGAAGGCACGCTGCACCTGTTCCGTGCCCAGGGCGTGGTCCTGGCCACCGGCGGCTACGGCCGCGCCTACTTCAGCGCCACCTCCGCGCACACCTGCACCGGCGATGGCGGCGGGCTCGCGCTGCGCGCCGGCCTGCCGATGCAGGACATGGAATTCGTGCAGTTCCATCCAACCGGCATCTATGGCGCCGGCTGCCTTATCACCGAGGGCGTGCGCGGTGAGGGCGGGATCCTGCGCAACAGCAGCGGCGAGCGTTTCATGGAACGCTACGCGCCGCACTACAAGGACCTGGCCTCGCGCGACGTGGTGTCGCGTTCGATGACCATCGAGATCCGCGAAGGCCGCGGCGTCGGCGAGCACAAGGACCACATCCTGCTCGACCTGACCCACCTCGGGCCCGAAGTCATCAACGAGAAGCTGCCCGGCATCGCCGAGAGCGCGCGCATCTTCGCCGGCGTCGACGTCGCCACCCAGCCGATCCCGGTCATCCCCACCGTGCACTACAACATGGGCGGCATCCCGACCAACTACCACGGCGAAGTGGTGCGCAAGGTCGGCGACAACCCCGATTCGGTGGTGCCCGGCCTGTACGCGATCGGCGAAGCGGCCTGCGTGTCGGTGCATGGGGCCAACCGCCTGGGTTCCAACTCGCTGCTCGACCTGGTGGTGTTCGGCCGCGCGGTGGCCAACCGCTGCGCCGAGACGATAAAGACCGGCGGCCCGCACAGCAGGCTGGCCGAGGACGCCTGCGACAAGGCACTTTCGCACCTGGACAAGTTGCGCAACGCCAATGGCGACACGCCCACCTCGGTGATCCGCGACAACATGCAGCGGACCATGCAGAACGACGCGGCGGTGTTCCGCACCTCGAAGACGCTGAAGGAGGGCTGCGACAAGATGGCCGGGATCTTCAATTCGTTCGAGGACGTCAAGGTCTCCGATCGTTCGCTGGTCTGGAACTCGGACCTGCTGGAAACCTACGAGCTGCACAACCTGCTGCTGAACGCCGTGGCCACGATCAATTCGGCCGAACAGCGCCACGAGAGCCGGGGCGCCCACGCGCACGAGGATTTCCCGGACCGCGACGACGTCAACTGGCACAAGCACACCCTGGTCAACGTCGACGAGAAAGGCCAGTGCAGTTTCGATTCCCGCCCGGTGCATATGTACACGTTGAGCAAGGACGTGGACGTGGTGCCGCCGAAGCCACGCGTTTACTGACCGGGACGGACCACAGACATGGCAGAATTTTCGCTCCCGAAGAACTCGCGCGTCAGCAAGGGCAGGCATTTCCCGGCCCAGGGCGCCAAGCAGCCGCGCACCTTCAAGGTGTATCGCTGGAATCCGGGCGACGACGCGAACCCGCGCACCGACACCTACGAGGTCGACCTGGCCGCGTGCGGGCCAATGGTCCTCGACGCGCTGATCAAGATCAAGAACGAGATCGACCCCACCCTGACGTTCCGCCGGTCCTGCCGCGAGGGCATCTGCGGCTCCTGCGCGATGAACATCGACGGCACCAACACGCTGGCCTGCACCAAGGCCATCGACGACTGCGACAAGGCCGAGGTGCCGATCTACCCGCTGCCGCACATGGAGGTGGTCAAGGACCTGGTCCCGGACCTGACCCATTTCTATGCGCAGTACGCCTCGATCAAGCCGTGGATCCGGACCCAGACCGCGGCGCCGCCGGACCGCGAACGCCTGCAGTCGCCCGAGGACCGCAAGCAGCTGGACGGCCTCTATGAGTGCATCCTCTGCGCCTGCTGCTCCACCTCGTGCCCCAGTTACTGGTGGAACGGCGAGCGCTACTTGGGCCCGGCGATCCTGCTGCAGGCCTACCGCTGGATCGTCGACTCGCGCGACGAGGACACCGGCGCGCGCCTGGATGACCTGGAAGATCCGTTCCGCCTGTATCGCTGCCACACCATCATGAACTGCGCACGGACCTGCCCGAAGGGCCTGAACCCGGCGCTGGCCATTGCCGAGATCAAGAAGCTGATGCTGGC
>SEHC01000367.1 GCA_004173415.1 Lysobacteraceae bacterium | reverse complement strand
ACCAGGCGTTCGTCGGCCGGGATGTGGTCGACCAGCGATTTCATGAACGTGGTCTTGCCGCTGCCGGTGGCGCCGGAGACGACGATGTTCTTCTTGTAGCAGACCGCCTTCCTGAAGAACTCGGCGTAGTTGCGCGACTGCTTCAGCTCGAGCAACTCGCGGTCGTGCTCGTCCAGCGCCTGGCCCTGCTCCACGATCTGGTCGAAGAACCCATCCTGCTGGTACTGCTGCAGGGTCCTGGTGTGCTTGGAGGGCAGGCGGATGGTGATGGAAACCTTGCCTGCATCACAGGCCGGCGGGATCACGAACTGCGCGCGCTGGCCTGTGGGAAAGGTGAGCGACACCACCGGATCGGTGTCGGTGATCCGCTGCCCGGTATTGCTTTCATTGACCACCGCGGTGCAGAACTGCCGGGCCCGCTCGAAGTTCAGCGTAGGCACCTCGATCCGCTCCCAGCCCTGGCGGGTCTCCAGGTAGATCTCGCCGGGGCGGTTGATGCAGATCTCGGTGACCTCGGGCGAACCCATGTAGGCGAGGATGCCGAGAACTTCGTACTGGTAGTCCAGGAATTCGCTGGATACGCGCGCGACCGGGGAATCATCCGTCTGCATGCGCCGGTCCGCTCAGTTGCGGGCCAGGACCCCGGTGAAATCCACGTCCCGCGACACGTAGACGTTGAGCACCGTGCCCTGGTTGATGGTCACCGTCGGCGGCCGGTTGATGCTGCGATCCAGGGCCTGGTTGGCCAGGCGTTCCATGGTCCGCGCGGTGCTGCTCTCGAACGGCGTCTCGATCACGTTGCCGTTGGAGATGGTGGTGGTCCGGGGGCCGTTCTCGGCGGCGGCATAGCTGAAGGCATCGCTGATCAGGCTGATCATCAGCGCCGAGGCGATGCGGCTGCCCCAGTGTGCGTTGTAGTGGCCGGGATGGCCTGCGCCGCCCAGGCTGTCCACGCCGGGGCTGCGCATGTTGACGTCGATGCCATTGGGCGTGGTGATGCGGTCCCAGACCACGGCCACGCGCGGCCCGGTGGCCCCGGCGTTGTTGTACTTGCCGGAGATCTTCGAGCCCTTGGGCAGGAGCAGGCTGCGGCCGTTGATGGAATAGACCGGCTCGGTGACCACGCAGGAAGTGAAGCCGGGGATCTCGGTGACGATCCGGGTCTCGAGCACGCAGCGGATGTAGGTGCCGCGTACCAGCAGGCCGTCCGGCCGGTTGATGTACTGCGCGCTGGAGACATCATCGGGCGGCGGCGCGACCGCCTGCTGGTTGCCCTGCATGCCTGCCAGCACGGCCTGCATGTACGGGTCCGGCGCTTGCCCGGACGGTGCGCCAGGCTCGCTGCCCGGGCCGCCGCCGGCCATGGTCCGCCGCTCGACCAGGGTCGGCGGACGCGGGGCCTGCGGGCCCTCGTCGTACTGCCGCGACGGACTCGGGCTCTGCGGATACTGCTCGGCCGGCAAGGGCGGCAGGGGATCGGCCGGGTACTGCTCGACCGGGATCGGCGGGGTGGACTCGACCACCGCCACGTCGTTCCTCGGCAGCTCGGGGATCACCACGCGTTCCTCGCGCGGCTTGGCGGCGGCTTCCTTGCCGGCGCTGGCATTGCTGAACATCCAACTTGCCGCGAGGACCAGCAGCACGACGATGCCGCACAGGAACAGCAGCGCCTTGCGGTTGAGCCGCTGCATCTCATTGGACTTGAGCTGCGGCGCGTTGGCATCCAGGTCCGGCGGCGCGGCGCCTTGCTGGCTGGCGTAGTAAGGGTTGGCGCTGGCGCTGCCTGCGCCGGGATCGAAGTCGTCCCGCCCTTCCGGGCCGGGTTCGGCGCCGGGGCGCTGCGGCGGGCTGGGCGGGGAGTTCTGGCTCATTGGGGAGTGTTCCTGCGCAGGCCGACGACGTTCCTGCCGTGCCGGATGACCAAGTAGGGATAGGTGCCATGCACGACGAGGGTGTTGTTCTCGACGGTGGTATTGACCACGAAGTCCTCGCCGCCGGCGCGTTCGCGGCCGAAGACCGCGGGGAAGTTGCCGGTCGGGAACTGCTTCAGGTCGCTCATCCGCACGTAGGTGAAGCGGCCGTCGTCATAGACGTTGGTCGGCACCAGCCAGGTCTGCTTGCTGCGCGTGGAATAGTCGTAGTTGAAGTTGTAGCGCCGGTCCTTGTCGAGCTGGGTGCTGAGCTCGGGGGCGGGTTCGGCCGTGGCGGCGAACTGGGTGTCGTTGGGGTAGGCGAAACTGACTTTGTATTGCACGCCTGCCTGCTTGGCCTGGCTGAGCGCGGTCCAGTCGGTGGCCACCACCTTCAGCTCGAAGATGTAGGAATGGGTCGCGGTGCGGATCACCAGGTTGGTGTCGACGTCCACGTTCTTCGGTTTCAGGTAGAACACGTTCTCGCGCCGGGTCAGGTCCCAGCCGGTGCTGAAGCCGGTGCTGAAATCCAGGATCTTCTCGTTCGGGCTGAGCTCGATCTGGGTGGTGATGCCCAGGCCGGTGCGCACTTCATAGATCCGGTCCGGCTGGTACTCGTACTGCTGCACGACCTGGGCGGCCGCCGGCAGCATGGGCACCAGCAGCAGCGACAGCAGTGCGATGCCGAGGCGATTGCGTTGCTTCGGTTTCATGGATTGCTTGCCTCGAGAGGGTCGGCGGGCGCGCAGGTCGTGCAGCAGTACGAGTACCAGCCGGACCGGATCTATGA
>SEHC01000366.1 GCA_004173415.1 Lysobacteraceae bacterium | reverse complement strand
GGATGCGCAAGGTCTTCATCGGTTCACCTCACGAACGGTTTCAGGACGACGCCCAGCCCGGCCATGTCCTCCGGCTCGCTGAGCAGGTCGGCGCGCAGCAGCGGGCGCGCCTCGATCCATTTCCTGGACACCACCAGGTCGAGCTGGTCACCCTTGGCGGTGAGTTCCAGCACCGGGATCGAATCGGCATCGTGGGCGCGGTGCATCAGCACCGCCAGGCGCAGCAGCGCCGCCTTGCGCCGGGCGCTGGCCAGCAGCCGGTCGGGGATCGGGTCGAACGCGGACTTCTGGATGCCGCGGCGGTGGGTACGGACCAGCGCGGCCAGCACCTGCTGCTCCTGGCGCGAGAAGCCGGCGATGTCGGAGTGCTCCAGCAGGTAGGCGCCATGCAGGTGGTACTGGCTGTGGGCCACGGCCAGGCCGATCTCGTGCAGGCGCGCGGCCCAGCCCAGCTGCAGGACGTCGTCGTCGTCCAGCGCCCAGCTCTGGGCGACCTGTTCGAACAGCCGCCTCGCCGTGCCTTCCACGCGCACGGCCTGGGTCTCGTCGATGCCGTAGCGCAGGGTCAGCGCGGCCACCGAGGCCTCGCGCGGATCGTTCTGGCTGCCGCGGCCGAGCATGTCGTAGAGGATGCCTTCGCGCATCGCCGCCTTGCTGACCATCAGCCGCTGCAGGCCCAGCACCTCGAAGGCCGCCTCCAGGACCAGTACGCCGCCGGCGATGATCGGGCGGCGGTCGCTGGACAGGCCGGGCAGGTCGATCCTGTCGATGTGGTCTGCCTGCAGCAGGCGGTCGCGCAGTTGCGGCAGCGCCTCGGCGGTGATCGCGCCCTTGGTCAGCTTCATCGCCGCGCAGATCTCGCCGATCGCCTTGTGCGTTCCCGACGAGCCCAGCGCCTCCTGCCAGCCGAGCGCGCGGTACAGCCCGGCGAACTGCTGGAACTCGGCGCCGATTTCCACCAGCGCTTCCTTCCAGCGCTTCTTCGACAGCTTGCCGCCGGGGAAGAAGCGGCGGGTGCTGGCGATGCAGCCGACCTGCAGGCTCTCGCGTTCGATCTGCTCGAAGCCGCGGCCGATGATGAATTCGGTGGAACCGCCGCCGATGTCGATGACCAGGCGCAGGTTGCCGGGCTTGGGCGGTTGCGCGTGGGCCACGCCCAGGTAGATCAGGCGCGCCTCCTCGCGGCCGGAGACCACTTCGATGGCGTGGCCCAGGGCGGTTTCGGCCGGGACCAGGAAACTTTGCGGCGAGGCCAGCTGGCGGACCGTATTGGTGGCCAGGGCGCGCACCCGCAGCGAAGGCAGGTCGCGGATGCGCTGGCCGAAACGGGCCAGGCATTCGAGGCCGCGCTGGCGCGCCTCGGTGGACAGCCCGCCCTTGCCGTCCAGGCCGTCGGCCATGCGCACGGTCTCGCGCAGCCGGTCGACCACCCGCAACTGGCCCAGCGTGTAGCGGGCCACGATCATGTGGAAGCTGTTGGAACCGAGGTCGACGGCGGCGAAGAGATCGCCGTCCTGCAATGGGGGGGAGGCGCTGGCGGCGGCGAAAGGCATCGGCAAATATTAACTGATGCCCGGCGGGCGCCGTCAGCAGAGCTTCGCCAGCAGGTAGGCCTGGCCCGAATGCGGTGCCTGGCCTTCGCCCGGCGCCAGCTTGTGGTACTCGCCGCAGGCATCCAGCTCCCAGGCATTGAGGTTGTCGTCGAGGTAGTTCTGCAGGGCCTCGCGGTAGACCCGCGCGGCCAGTTCGCGGTCCAGGATGGGGAAGCAGGTCTCGACCCGGTGCAGCAGGTTGCGTTCCAGCCAGTCGGCGCTGGCGCAGTAGAGCTCGGGGTTGCCGTCGTTGCCGAACCAGTAGACCCGGCTGTGCTCGAGGAAGCGGCCGATGATCGAGCGCACGCGGATGTTCTCCGAGATCCCCGGCACGCCCGGGCGCAGGGTGCAGGCACCGCGCACGATCAGGTCGATCCTGACCCCGGCCATGGACGCGGCATACAGGGCGCGGATCACCTGGGCCTCGTTCAAGGCGTTGATCTTGGCGATGATCCGCCCGGGCTTGCCGGCGCGGGCAAGCCGGGCTTCGCGCTCGATCTTCTTCAGCAGCCCGGCGTGCAGGGTGAACGGCGATTGCAGCAGCCGCTTGAGCTTGGTCGACGGGGCCAGGCCGGACAGTTGCTGGAACAGCATGTGCACGTCGTTGCCGATGTCCGCGTCGGCGGTGAGCAGGCCCAGGTCGGTGTAGGCGCGCGCGGTGCCGCTGTGGTAGTTGCCGGTGCCCAG
Source organism: Lysobacteraceae bacterium (assembly GCA_004173415.1). Classification (GTDB taxonomy): domain Bacteria; phylum Pseudomonadota; class Gammaproteobacteria; order Xanthomonadales; family Xanthomonadaceae; genus Pseudoxanthomonas_A. The sequence continues at coordinate 2,893 of SEHC01000366.1, read as the reverse complement.
GTGCACGTAGCGCCGCAGCTTGCGGTTCTCGCGGCGCACGATCAGCAGCATCTTGCCGTGGGTCTTGAAGCCGACCACGCCGTACACGACCTGCACGCCGGCTTCCTGCAGGCGGTCGGCGACGCCGAGGTTGGCGTCCTCGTCGAAGCGCGCGCGCAGCTCCACCACCACGGTCACGTCCTTGCCGTTGCGCGCGGCCAGGATCAGCGCGTCGACGATCGCCGAGTCCTTGCCGGTGCGGTAGGTGAAGGCGTCGAACGGGTGGTGCATGAGCACGTCGCCGTCGGCCACGGTCTCGAACATGTCGTCCATCCCGCGCAGGTTGCGCGGGGTGTACGGCGGATACTTGAGGTCGGGGCGGTCGGCCAGGTCGTAGACCTGGATCACCCGGCTGAGGTTGACCGAGCCGTCGATCAGGTACATCGCGTTGTCGGGCAGCGCGAAATTCTTCAGCAGCGTGCGCACGATCCCCTTCGGGCAGTCCTTGGCGATCTCCAGGCGCACGGCCGGGTTGTAGCCGCGGCCCACCAGTTCGTCGCGCAGGGCCAGGGCCAGGTTCTCCACCTCGGCCTCGTCCACCACCAGCTCGGAGTTGCGGGTGACCCGGAACTGGTAGGCGCCCTTGACCTCCATGCCCGGGAACATCTCGTCGGCGAAGGCCGAAAGCACCGAGGACAGCAGCACGAAGTCGTGCTCGCCGCCGGACACGCGCTGCGGCAGGTGGATGATCCGCGGCAGCGAGCGCGGCGCGCGGACGATGGCCATGTGCCCGGCGCGGCCGAATGCGTCCTTGCCCTTCAGCACGACCACGATGTTCAGCGACTTGTTGAGGATCTTGGGGAAGGGATGCGAAGGATCCAGTCCCAGCGGCGACAGCACCGGCATGATCTCGTTGCGGAAATAGGCGCGCAGCCAGCGGGTCTGCCGCGCGTTCCAGCTCTCGCGCCCGAGCACGCGCACGCCGGCCTCGGCCAGGCGCGGGCGCAGCGCCTCGTTCCAGCAGCGGTACTGGGCCTCGACCAGTTGCGCGGCGCGTTCGTGGATCCGGTTGAGCACGGTGGCCGGGCTCATGCCGTCGGCCGCCGCCGGCAGGCCGAAGTCCATGGCGTGGCGCACGGTCGCCGCGCGGATCTCGAAGAACTCGTCCAGGTTGGTGCAGGAGATGCACAGGAAGCGCAGGCGCTCGAGCAATGGCGTCTGCTCGTCCATGGCCTGGGCCAGGACCCGGAAATTGAAGTCCAGCTGGGACAGTTCGCGGTTGAGGTAAAGGGCCGGATCGCGCAGCGGATCGCCTTCGATCGGGGCGGCGATGGCGGGCAGGCGGGGAACGGCGGCATTCATGCGGGCTGGCTCTGGGCTGGGGCGCGGAGGGTGTCGGATTCGCGCGGATGCACCCGCTCGGCGCCGAAATGGATGGAGAACACACTGCCACGACCGACCTCGCTCTGGATCTCGAGGCGGGCCTGGTGCAGGTGCAGCACGTGCTTCACGATGGACAGGCCCAGGCCGGTGCCGCCGCTTTCCCGCGAGCGGCTGGTCGATACGCGGTAGAAGCGCTCGGTGATGCGCGGCAGGTGTGCCTGGGGGATGCCGTAGCCGCTGTCCTGCACACTGAGCACGGCGCCGTCCCCCTCGCGGGCGAAGCGCACGCTGATGGAGCCGCCGGCGGGGGTGTAGCGGACCGCGTTGCCGACCAGGTTGGAGAACGCGCTGTGCAGCTCCTTGTTCGATCCCAGCAGGTCGACCCCGGCCTCGTCCACCACCGTCAGCACGTGGCGGTGCTGGCTGAGGGCCTCGGCCTCGCGCCTGAGCGTGGCCAGCATCGAGGCCATCGCCACGCTCTCGTCCGGCAGGCTGTCCTGGGCCTCCAGCCGCGACAGGGTCAGCAGGTCCTCGACCAGCTGGGTCATGCGCTGCGACTGCTTCTGCATCTCCGACAGGATCGGCGCCCATTCCGGGGCCTCGGCCGGATCCAGCATGTCCAGGTAGCCATGGATGACGGTCAATGGCGTGCGCAGCTCATGGGACACGTTGGCGACGAAATCCTGGCGCATCTGCTCCAGCCGCAGCATCTTGCTGACGTCGCGCGCGACCAGCAGCCAATGCTCGTCCGAATACGGGATCAGGCGCAGGTTGATGCGCAGTTCCGGGTCGGCCGGCGAGGCCGCGTCCAGCAGCGGCTCGGCGTTGCGGCCAGCGGCCAGCCAGTGCGACAGGGCCAGCGGCTGCAGGCACTCGCCGACCGCGCTGCCCAGGTCCGCATGCTGCAGGCCCAGCAGGCGGGTGGCGGCCTTGTTGAACCATTGCACCCGCTGGGTGTTGCGGTCTACGACCACGACCGCGTCGGGCAGGGCGTCGGCGGCGGCACGGTAGGCGCGCAGCATGTCCAGCAGGCGGCGCTTGCGCATGCGCATTTCCGACTGGCCGCGGTACAGCAGGCGGTCCAGTTCGTTCCAGACTCCCTCGCCCTTGCCCGGCTGGACCCGCTGGCGCGCGGTCAGGCGCACCAGCAACCGGCGCAGGCGCCAGTAGTGCCAGGCCACCACCGCCAGCGCGGCCACGGTCAGCAACAGCCAGACCTGGTCCAGCAGCAGGCCCAGCAGGACCCCGGCGGCCAGCACCGCCAGCAACTGGCCGAGGGTCCTGAACCACGCGGAGCGGATGTGAGTGGGCATGGTCGGATTGTGTCAGAACGATGTCGCGTGGGTGGCCGCGGCGAACGCGCGGCGGGCGCGGTCCGGCGCAGTGCTCACATCGACGCCGAGAACCGGTAGCCGGAACCGCGCACGGTCTGGACCATGTTCTCGAGCTGGTGCGGCTCGAGGGTCTTGCGCAGGCGGCGGATGTGCACGTCGACGGTGCGTTCCTCGACGTAGACGCTGCCGCCCCAGAC
>SEHC01000365.1 GCA_004173415.1 Lysobacteraceae bacterium | reverse complement strand
ACCTGTGACCCCTACCATGTCAAGGTAGTGCTCTACCGCTGAGCTAACCGCCCGGTATGCCCCGAGCGACGCTTTCCGGGGGCGCAGATCATATCATCCAAGTCGGCGTTTCGGAATCGTCTGCCGCGCAGGACCGGGAAACATCCATCGCAGCAGGCAATGCGTGGCCCCGTAGCCGATCCCGGCCAGCAGCGACCAGCAGACCAGCAGGTGCAGCAGCACCGGCCCGAACTGCCGGCCGAAGAACGGATCCTTCCAGGCGAAGTTGATGTTCTCGACCGGCGTGCCCAGCCAGCGCCCGGCAACCAGGGCCAGCGCGGCGATAGCGGCCTGGCAGGGCCAGCCACGCGCGTCATAGCCGGTCCGCCGCAGCACCCAGGCCAGCAGCAGAGGCCAGGCCAGGTGGTAAAGCGACAGCAGCCGGGTAAACAGCGGATAGGCGTCATCCCACATGTAGGCGGTGCCGCCGTAGAGGAAATCGCCGGTGGCCACGCGCCAGCCCGCATCCAGCATCCAGGCCAGGGCAATGACCGGCGCGGCGACCGCCTGGCTGGACAGCAGCAGGCGACTGCGCAGCGACAGGCCGGCCGCGGTCAGCAGGACGCCGATGTTGCACAGGAACAGGAAGTTCGCCGCACCGTAGGCCTGCGCATAGGCCGGGACATACAGGACCAGCCAGCCCAGGCCGAACCAGCGCAGATCGGGGAAACTGCCCGGGACCGGGTCCGTCGCCTTGCTCACATCACCAGGCTGGCGTCTTTCAGGCGGTGGATCTCGTCGCGCAGGCGCGCCGCGTCCTCGAACTCCAGATCACGTGCGTGCTGGTACATCTGCTGTTCCAGCTGCTTGAGCCGCGTCGCCATCTGGGCCGGACTGAACGAGGCGTAGTCGGTGGGCTGCTCCGCCACCCTCCTGCCCTTGCCGCGCCCGCCCTTGCCGCCCTGGCCGCCTTCGTTGGCCGCTTCGCTGCGCGCGCCTTCGAGGATGTCGACGATGGGCTTGGCCACCGAGATCGGGGTGATCCCGTGCTCGGCGTTGTACTCCACCTGCTTCTCGCGCCGGCGGCTGGTCTCGTCGATCGCCGCCTGCATCGAGGCGGTGATCTTGTCGGCGTAGAGGATCGCCTTGCCGCGCAGGTTGCGCGCGGCGCGGCCGATGGTCTGGATCAGCGATCCGCGCGAGCGCAGGAAGCCTTCCTTGTCCGCGTCGAGGATCGCCACCAGCGAGACCTCGGGCATGTCCAGGCCTTCGCGCAGCAGGTTGATGCCGACCAGCACGTCGAACTTGCCCAGGCGCAGGTCGCGGATGATCTCCACCCGCTCCACCGTGTCCACGTCCGAATGCAGGTAGCGCACCTTGACGTTGTGCTCGCCCAGGTATTCGGTCAGGTTCTCGGCCATGCGCTTGGTCAGCGTGGTGATCAGCACGCGGTCCCCCATGGCCACGCGCAGGTTGATTTCCGACAGCACGTCGTCGACCTGCGAAGCCACCGGCCGGATTTCCACCGGCGGATCGATCAGCCCGGTCGGGCGCACCACCAGCTCGACCACCTCGCCACCCGACTCCCGCAGTTCGTAGGGACCCGGCGTCGCCGACACGTAGATGCTGCGCGGGGAGCGCTCCTCCCATTCCTCGAACTTCAGCGGCCGGTTGTCCAGCGCCGAGGGCAGCCGGAAGCCGAATTCCACCAGGGTTTCCTTGCGCGAGCGGTCGCCCTTGTACATCGCACCGATCTGCGGGATGGTCACGTGCGACTCGTCGCAGACCAGCAGCGCGTCCGGCGGCAGGTAATCGAACAGGGTCGGCGGCGGTTCGCCCGGTGCCTTGCCGGTGAGGTGGCGCGAGTAGTTCTCGATGCCGTTGCAGAAGCCGACCTCGGCCATCATCTCGATGTCGAACTGGGTGCGCTGGGCCAGGCGCTGGGCCTCGACCAGCTTGTTCTGCGCGTACAGGTGCTCGAGCCGGTCCTTCAATTCGACCTTGATCGTGTCGATGGCGGCCAGCACGCGGTCGCGGGTGGTCGCGTAGTGGGTCTTGGGATAGATGGTGTAGCGCGGCAGCCGGCGCAGGGTCTCGCCGGTCAGCGGATCGAACAGGGTCAGGTTCTCGACCTCGCCATCGAACAGCTCGATGCGCAGGGCCTCGATGTCCGATTCGGCCGGGAACACGTCGATGACCTCGCCCTTGACCCGGAAGGTGCCGCGATGCAGCTCGTACTCGTTGCGGGTGTACTGCAGCTGGGTCAGGTGCTTGATCAGGTCACGCTGGTCGATGTGCTCGCCGCGCGACAGGATCAGGCGCAGCGACAGGTAGTCCTCCGGCGCCCCGAGGCCATAGATCGCCGAAACGGTCGCGACCACGATCGTGTCCCGGCGCGAAAGCAGCGCCTTAGTCGCGGCCAGGCGCATCTGCTCGATGTGCTCGTTGATCGAGCTGTCCTTTTCGATGAAGGTGTCCGAGGACGGCACGTACGCTTCGGGCTGGTAGTAGTCGTAATAGCTGACGAAGTACTCGACCGAGTTGTGCGGGAAGAACGCCTTGAACTCGCCGTACAGCTGCGCGGCCAGGGTCTTGTTCGGGGCCATCACCAGGGTCGGCTTCTGCACCGCCTGGATCACATTGGCGATGGTGTAGGTCTTGCCGGAACCGGTGACGCCCAGCAGCGTCTGCTTGGCCAGCCCTGACTCGAAACCCTCGATCAGCTTGGCG
>SEHC01000364.1 GCA_004173415.1 Lysobacteraceae bacterium | reverse complement strand
AGGGCGAAGCCGAAGGACAGGGCGAACACGATCAGCGGCAGCATCGCGCTCTGCGCCGCGGCGGCGACCGCGTTGCTGGGAATGATCGCGGTGATGGCCTGGCTCCAGCCGGCGGCGGCCGCTTCCGGCGCCTGGGCCACCGATCCGCTCAGTGCCTGGGTCAGCGCGGCGTCGGCCGGCATGAACGACAGCAGCAGCGGCGCGAATACCGCGGTGAATGCCGCCCCCGAGGCGAGCAGGACCACGAACACCAGCAACGCCCGGCGCGCGGTGCGTCCCGAGGACGCCGCGTCGTTGGTGTTGTTGACGCCGGTGATCACCAGGGCCAGGACCAGCGGCACCACGGTCATCTGCAGCGCATTGAGCCACAGCTTGCCGACCGGCTGGACGATGGCCGCCACCTGCGCGGCGAGCTCGGCGTCGGTCCAGGCCAGCGCCAGTCCGCTGATCGCGCCCAGGACCAGGCCGGTGAGGACCCGCAGGGTCGGGCTCATGGCGCCGCTCCGATCGATGGCAGCCGCCATCCGGCCTGCACGCGGCGGTATTCGGATTCGGGCATCAGCACGAACACCGGCCGTGCCTCGGGCCGCAACCAGCCCAGCAAGGCCTGCATCCGCGGCTCGTCCATCGAGGTGCAACCGGCGGTGGGCTCGCTGCCCGACCTGCGCAAGTGGGCGAAGATGCAGCTGCCGGCGTTGGCCCGCGCGGCGGCGTTGTGCTCGATCACGAAGCCCAGCTTGTAGCGGGGATCGCCAGCCGAATGCAGGTCCAGCCGCATCGGCTCGGTGGAACCGGCCACGGCGGCGGCGCCGACCAAGTCGGCATCGACGATGCGGTTGTAGAGCGGCGAGGCAGGAACGTCCATGCAGTAGTGGGAGCCGCGCATCGCGTCGTAGGGCAGGGCGGTGGCCGCCGCGTCGGCATAGCCGAAGGCGTGGCCGATGGCGAATACGCCCGCGGGGCTGCGGCCGTCGCCTTCGCGCTTGACCGGGCCTTCGCCCATGGCCGGATGCAGGCCGAGTCCCCAGGCCGAGCCGCTGCGCCCGACCATCACCTCGTGGGCAGGCAGAGCCTCGCGCCAGGTCGTGCCGCTGCGCTCGTAGGCATGCAGGGTGCCGCGCTGGGAGTTCCAGTCGGCGACCACGACCACGATGGCCTGCCTGGAAGCCTGCCAGGGCAGCGCTGAGACGCGTTCGGCGCTGGTGCTGCAGCTGCAAAGCAGGGCCAGCGCCGCGAGCGACGCGAACAATCGCAACGGGCCGGGGCGGCAGGTGACGACGAAAGGGTTCATGGCTTGACCATATGCTGCATGCGTTCCAGGTTGGCCTGCAGTTGCGCGATGTGCCGCTCGTCGCCTTCGCACAGCAACAGGAACAGGCCGTCGAGCAGGTGCTGCACGGCGGAGTGGTAGAGCAGGGGTTCTACGTGCGCGCGCTCGTCGTGCGCCGACACCAGCAACGGCAGGTCGGCATGGGCGCGCAGCGCGTTGGAGCTGTGCCGGGTGACGGTCACGACCTTGCCGCCGATGCCGCGGAACTCGTGGCACAGCTGCGAGAGCGAGGGCTGGACGCCATCCTCGGAGAACAGCAGCAGCACGTCGCCGGGCATCGCCGCGGACATGCTCGCGGCCATGTGCGCGGTGTCGAAGTTGTGCACGGTGAGGATGCCCAGCAGGGCCAGGCGCCAGGCGAAGGCGCGGGCATGGATGTCGTCCTCGCCCAGGCCGATGATGAAGACCTTGTCGGCCGCGCCGATGGCTGCGGCCACCGCTTCCAGCGCCTGCGGCGGATTGATCAGCCGGGTTTCCTCCTCGGCCTCGCTCTTGCGCCGCCACAGGTCCTCGGCGCAGGCGCGCTGCGGATGCTGCTCGGCGGCGGCGGACACCCTGCCATCGTTGCCGTTGTCGGCCCGGGCCGCGGCTTCGCCGATCGAGTATTTCAGGTCCGGATAGCCCTTGAAGCCGAGCTTCTGGCTGAACTTGACCACGCTGGACTGGCTGATGCCCAGCGCGGTGGCCAGTTGCTGGGACGAATAGTCGCGCAGCAGCTGGCTGTTCTCGAGGAGGAAGTCGGCGATGCGGCGTTCGATCGCCGACATCCGGTCGCGCTCGGAACGGATCTTGAGCAGCGGCTGCATCTCAGGCGGCCAGCGGCTCGAGTCCATGGATCGCGCGGATGCCCAGCCCAGGGGCGTCGGTCACCGAGATCTCGGACTCGTTGAAGATGACCCCTCCCTCGACCGGGTCGAACAGCGACAGCGAGGGGCCGTCGAGGTCGACCTTGGTGATCACGTCGGACTTGGCCACGGCCACGTGCACCGCCGCGGCGACGCTGATGCTGCTTTCCAGCATGCAGCCGATCATGCATTCGATGCCGTGCATCGCGGCGATGTCGGCGATGCGGATCGCGTTGGAGATGCCGCCGGTCTTCATCAGCTTGATGTTGATGATGTCGGCGGCGCGCATGCGGATCAGCTCCACCACCTCCATCGGCCCGAACACGCTTTCGTCGGCCATGATCGGCGTGTGCACCCGCTCGGTCACGTAGCGCATGCCCTCCAGGTCGTGGGCCTTGACCGGCTGTTCCACCAGTTCGAGCCGCACGCCTGCGCTTTCCAGCGCCTGCAGGGCGAAGACCGCCTGCTTGGCGGTCCAGCCCTGGTTCGCGTCGAGCCGCAGCAGGGCGCGATTCTCCACCGCCGAATAGATCGCCTTGACCCGCTC
>SEHC01000363.1 GCA_004173415.1 Lysobacteraceae bacterium | reverse complement strand
GGCTGGCTGAAGAAGCGCTCGATCTTGCGCGCGCGCGACACGGCCTGCTTGTCTTCTTCCGACAGCTCGTCCATGCCCAGGATCGCGATGATGTCCTTCAGTTCCTTGTACTTCTGCAAGGTGGACTGGACGCGGCGGGCGGTGTCGTAGTGCTCGTTGCCGATCACGTTCGGATCCAGCTGGCGCGAAGTCGAGTCGAGCGGATCGACCGCGGGGTAGATGCCCAGCGCGGCGATGTTGCGCGACAGCACCACGGTGGCGTCCAGGTGGGCGAAGGTGGTCGCCGGCGACGGGTCGGTCAGGTCGTCCGCGGGCACGTACACGGCCTGGATCGAGGTGATCGAACCGGTCTTGGTCGAGGTGATGCGCTCCTGCAGCACGCCCATTTCCTCGGCCAGGGTCGGCTGGTAGCCCACCGCCGACGGCATGCGGCCGAGCAGCGCGGACACTTCGGTGCCGGCCAGGGTGTAGCGGTAGATGTTGTCGACGAAGAACAGCACGTCGCGGCCCTTGCCGTCGGCGTCCTTCTCGTCGCGGAAGTACTCGGCCATGGTCAGGCCGGTCAGGGCGACGCGCAGGCGGTTGCCCGGCGGCTCGTTCATCTGTCGAGCATGTTGACGGTCTTGCCGACGCCGGCGCCGCCGAACAGGCCGACCTTGCCGCCCTTGGCGAACGGGCACATCAGGTCGATCACCTTGATGCCGGTTTCCAGCAGGTCGTTGCCCGAGGACTGGTCGGCATACGCGGGGGCGGCGCGGTGGATTTCCCAGTGCTCGGTCGCTTCGACCGGACCGGCTTCGTCGATCGGCTCGCCGAGCACGTTCATGATCCTGCCCAGGGTGCCCGCGCCGACCGGCACGGAAACTGCCTTGCCGGTGTTGGTCGCGACCAGGTTGCGCTTCAGGCCATCGGTGGAGCCGAGCGCGATGGTGCGCACGATGCCGTCGCCCAGCTGCTGCTGCACTTCCAGCGTGATGGCGGTGTTGTCGACCTTCAACGCGTCGTAAATCTTCGGCACGTCGGTGCGTGCGAACTCTACGTCGACGACGGCGCCGATGATCTGGACGATCTTGCCTTGGTTGCTCATGGTGCTGACTCCGTAACTTTCAAGTTGTTGTAGGAGCGGCGTAAGCCGCGACCGTCTTGTTCGGTTTGCAGGGTCGCGGCTCACGCCACTCCTACAGGGAATTCGTCAAACGGCCGCTGCGCCGCCCACGATCTCCGAAATCTCTTGCGTGATCGCGGCCTGGCGGGCCTTGTTGTAGACCAGTTGCAGGTCGCCGATCAGCTTGGTCGCGTTGTCGCTGGCCGACTTCATCGCGACCATGCGCGCGGCATGCTCGGAGGCCACGTTCTCCAGCACCGCCTGGTACACCAGCGACTCGACGTAGCGGGTCAGCACGTGCTCGAGCACCGTGGCCGCGTCCGGTTCGTAGATGTAGTCCCAGTCGTGCTGGGTGAACTGGGTATCCGATGCAGGCAGCGGCAGCAGCTGGTCGAACGCCGCGCGCTGGGTCATGGTGTTCACGAAGTCGTTGTAGACCAGGTACACGCGGTCGACCTTGCCCGACTCGTAGGCGTCGAGCATGACCTTGACCACGCCCACCAGCTGTTCCACCTGCGGGCGGTCGCCCAGGTGGGTGACGCTGGCCAGCATGTCGACCTTGATCCGGCGGAAGAAGGCCGAGGCCTTCTGGCCGATGGTGACCACGTCGACACCGGCGCCCTTGTCCTGCCACTGGCGCACTTCGCCCAGGGTCTTGCGGAACAGGTTGTTGTTGAGGCCGCCGGCCAGGCCGCGGTCGGACGAAACGATGATGTAGCCGACGCGCTTGATCTCGCTGCGCTCGACCAGGAACGGATGCTGGTACTCGGAATTGGCCTGGGCCAGGTGGCCGATGACCTGCTTCATGGCGCGCGCGTACGGGCGCGAGGCCTTCATCCGGTCCTGCGCCTTGCGGATTTTCGAGGCCGAGACCATCTCCAGCGCGCGGGTCACCTTGCGGGTGTTCTGCACGCTCTTGATCTTGGTTTTGATTTCCCTGCCGCTTGCCATTCGTGTCGCTCGCTATGCCGTCGTAGGGTAGGCCTGGCCCACCTGTTTGCCGCGCATGGTGGGCCGAGGCCCACCCTACCGCTTACCAGCTACCGGTGGTCTTGAACTCGGAGATGCCGGCCTTGAATGCGCCTTCGATCTCGTCGTTCCAGTCGCCGCTGGCGTTGATCCGGTCGATCAGCGCGCCCTGGGTGTTGGCGAAGTGCGCGTGCAGGCCTTCTTCCAGCGCCAGCAGCTTGTTCACCGGCACGTCGTCCAGGTAGCCCTCGTTGACCGCGTAGATCGACAGCGCCTGGTTGGCGATGGACATCGGCTGGTACTGCTTCTGCTTCATCAGCTCGGTGACGCGCTGGCCGCGCTCGAGCTGCTTGCGGGTGGCTTCGTCGAGGTCCGAGGCGAACTGCGCGAACGCGGCCAGCTCGCGGTACTGGGCCAGCGAGATGCGGATGCCGCCGGACAGCTTCTTGATGATCTTGGTCTGGGCGGCGCCACCGACGCGCGACACCGAGATGCCGGCGTTCACGGCCGGGCGGATGCCGGCGTTGAACAGGTCGGTTTCCAGGAAGATCTGGCCGTCGGTGATAGAGATCACGTTGGTCGGCACGAACGCCGACACGTCGCCGGCCTGGGTCTCGATGACCGGCAGCGCGGTCAGCGAACCGGTCTTGCCCTTGACCGCGCCGTTGGTGAACTTCTCCACGTAGTCCTCGGACACGCGCGCGGCGCGTTCCAGCAGGCGGCTGTGCAGGTAGAACACGTCGCCCGGGTAGGCTTCACGGCCCGGCGGGCGCTTCAGCAGCAGCGAGATCTGGCGATAGGCCACGGCCTGCTTGGACAGGTCGTCGTACACGATCAGGGCGTCTTCGCCGCGATCCATGAAGTATTCGCCCATGGTGCAGCCGGAGTAGGCGCTGATGTACTGCATCGCGGCCGACTCGGATGCGGTGGCGGCGACGATGACCGTGTGTGCCAGGGCGCCGTTCTCTTCCAGCTTGCGCACCACGTTGGCGATCGACGAAGCCTTCTGGCCGATCGCCACGTACACGCACTTAATGCCGGTGTTCTTCTGGTTGATGATGGCGTCGATGGCCAGCGCGGTCTTGCCGGTCTGGCGGTCGCCGATCACCAGCTCGCGCTGGCCACGGCCGATCGGGATCATCGCGTCGACGGTCTTGTAACCGGTCTGCACCGGCTGCGACACCGACTTGCGCCAGATCACGCCGGGCGCCACGCGCTCCACCGGTGCGGTCATCTTGGCGTCGATCGGGCCCTTGCCGTC
>SEHC01000362.1 GCA_004173415.1 Lysobacteraceae bacterium | reverse complement strand
TTTGAACAATCCTCCGGGGAAGGGGCTTGCAAGGGAAAAGAGGCTCGCAGAGGAAGCGGCTTGCAGGGGAAGCGAGAGCTCAGCGCGATGGCGAAAGCCCCCTCCCCCGTTCACGGGGGAGGGTTGGGGTGGGGGCAGGCCGGAGCCGACAGCAACGAAGGACCGGAGGCGGATGCCGCGCAATCCATGCGGTCACGCAACTGCACGTCGATAGCCGACCCGGCATGCTCCGGCTGCCCCCCATCCCGGCCTTCCCCCGTGAACGGGGGAAGGGGCTTGTGGGGAGGGGGGTGCAGGGTAATCGCTGCTTCAACGCGCGACACGACGGAAGACTGGCAAACAAAAGGCCGCACAAGGCGGCCTTTCGCTTCCAGCGACAAGAACCCGTCGCTTACTTCTGCACCAGCTTCGCGATCGCCGCGCCCAGGTCGCCCGGGGAGCGGACCGTGACCACGCCGGCCGCTTCCATCGCCGCGAACTTGCCTTCGGCCGTGCCCTTGCCGCCCGAGGCGATCGCGCCGGCGTGGCCCATGCGCTTGCCGGCCGGGGCCGAAGCGCCCGCGATGAAACCGACCACCGGCTTCTTCACGTGCTGGGCGATGTATTCGGCGCCTTCTTCCTCGGCCGAGCCGCCGATTTCGCCGACCATGATGATGCCCTCGGTCTGCGGGTCCTCGTTGAACAGCTTCAGGCAGTCGACGAAGTTCAGGCCGTTGATCGGGTCGCCGCCGATGCCGATGACCGTTGACTGGCCCAGGCCGACGCTGGTGGTCTGCTTGACCGCTTCGTAGGTCAGGGTGCCGGAGCGGCTGACGATGCCGATCTTGCCCACCGAGTGGATGTGGCCGGGCATGATCCCGATCTTGCACTCGCCCGGGGTGATGATGCCGGGGCAGTTCGGGCCGACCAGGGTCACGTCCGGGTGCTGCTTGAGCACGTTCTTGACCCGCAGCATGTCCAGCACCGGGATGCCCTCGGTGATGCAGACGATGACCTTGATCCCGGCCGCGGCCGCTTCCAGGATCGCGTCGGCGGCGAACGGCGGCGGCACGTAGATTACCGACGCATTGGCGCCGGTGGCCGCGACCGCCTCGCTCACGGTGTTGAACACCGGCAGCTCGATATGGGTGGTGCCGCCCTTGCCGGGGGTCACGCCGCCGACCACCTGGGTGCCGTACTCGACCATCTGGGTGGCGTGGAAGGTGCCCTGCTGGCCGGTGAAGCCCTGCACGATGACCTTGGTGTTCTTGTTGACCAAAACGCTCATGGAATTTTCCTAGTTCGGGTTCTGAGCCCTTCCTCCGCTTGCGGGGGAAGGGTTGGGATGGGGGCGGCGCTTCGCGAAGAGCGCCCCCACCCTAGCCCTCCCCCGCAAGCGGAGGAGGGGACAGAGAAGTCAGGCGGCGACGGCGGCGACGGCCTTGCGGGCGCCGTCGTTGATGTCGTCGGCCGTCCTTGACCGCGGCGATGATGCCTTCGGCGATCATGTCGCAGCGGACGATGCCGCCGAAGATGTTGACGAAGATCGCCTTGACCTTGTCGCTGGACAGGATCAGCTTGAACGCGGTGGTGACCCGCTCCTTGGTCGCGCCGCCGCCGACGTCGAGGAAGTTGGCCGGCTCGCCGCCGTTGAGCTTGATCACGTCCATGGTGGCCATGGCCAGGCCGGCGCCGTTGACCATGCAGCCGATGTTGCCGTCCATGGTCACGTAGTTGAGGTCGTGCTCGGAAGCCAGCACCTCGGTCTCGTCCTCCTGGGCCTTGTCGCGCATGGCGACCAGGTCGGCGTGGCGGAAGCTGGCGTTGTCGTCGGAGTTGACCTTGCCGTCGAGCACGGCAAGGTCGCCGTTGGTGAGCACGGCCAGCGGATTCAGCTCGACCAGGGCCAGGTCCTTCTCGTTGAACAGCTTGTACAGGCCCAGCATGATCTTGCTCAGCTGGTTGGCCTGCTTGGCGTTGAGGCCCAGCTTGAAGCCGATCTCGCGGCACTGGTAGGGCTGCAGGCCCTCGACGAAGTCCACGTCCAGCTGGTGGATCAGCTCCGGCGTCTCGGCGGCGACCTTCTCGATCTCCACCCCGCCTTCGCTGGAAGTGATGAAGGTGACGGCCTGGGTGGAGCGGTCGACCAGGACCGACAGGTACAGTTCCTTGGCGATGTCGGTGCCTTCGGAGATCAGCACGGTGTCGATCGGCAGGGCCACGCCGGCGGACTGGTAGGTCGCCATCTTCGTGCCCAGCATCGCCGTGGCGTACTGCTTCACTTCGTCCAGGCTCCGGGCCAGCTTGACCCCGCCGGCCTTGCCGCGGCCGCCTGCGTGGATCTGGGCCTTGACCACCCAGAGGTCGCCGGGAATGGCCTTGGCGGCCTCGACCGCTTCATCCGGCGTGCGCGCGATGCGCCCCGCCGGCACCGCAATGCCGTAATCGGCAAACAACTGCTTCGCCTGGTATTCGTGGAAGTTCATGCGTCACCTTGAAGAGGAACAGAACGCATCGCCCGCGAAGGTCCGGGGTCCGGAGGGCGGCGATGGGCCGCCTATTGTCCCCCACCACGTGCTGCGGCGCAAAACCGACCATGGTCTGGGGGTGGGCCGCGCCCTTTGGAACGCACTTTCCTATACTGTCGCCTGTATCGCCGGAGTGCACCGTTTGACCCAGCGTCCCTCGCTCATCTCGCACCTGGAATCGGCCCCCGGCCGGGAACTCTATTTCTTCGCCCTGTACCGGGTGCTGGAGGCGGGGGTCCTGGCCGGCCTGATGTTCAGCCCCCTGTCCGGGATCCTGGGCGAGCTGCGCTCGCCGGAACTGGGCGTGGTGGTGACCATCGGCTACCTGGTGTTCTCGGTGCTGATGATGCTGCTGGGCCGGCAGCGGCGCTGGCTGGTGCCGCTGGTGCTGATAGGGGTGTCGGTGGATGTGCTGGTGGCCCTGCTGGCCACCTATGCCGTGCCCCAGGCCACCGCCGGCATCGCTATGCTGCTGCTCTTCAACGTGGCCTCTTCGGCGCTGCTGCTGCCTTACCGGCTGGGCCTGGTGGTCTCGGCCGCGGCCCCGGCGGCGATGATCCTGGAGTTCCTGTTCGAGGTCTTCGCCCAGACCCCGGGCGACCGGCCGGTGGCCGAAGTCATCATGTTCGCGATCAGCTACGCCGCCGTCGGCCTGCTGGCCAGCCAGGCCGGCCAGCGCGCCCGCAACAGCCAGGCCCTGGCCGACCAGCGCGGCGTCGAGGTGGCCAACCTGTTCGAGGTCAACGAGCTGATCATCCGGCGCATGCGCACCGGGGTGCTGGTGGTCGACGCCGACAACCGGATCAAGCTGGCGAACGAGGCTGCCTCGCTGCTGCTGGGCGACGGCAGCGAGGGCGAAGCGGACGGCAAGGGCATCCACCTGCCGCAGGTGGCCCCGGAACTGGCCCGGCGCCTGGACCAGTGGCGCAACGGCTGGCAGAACAACGAATCGCCGCTGCAGCTCTCGCCCGACCAGCCCGAAGTACAGCCGCGCTTCGCCCGCCTGCTGGCCGGCAGCGAGCTGTCGCTGGTGTTCCTGGACGACGCCAGCGTGGTCTCGCGCCGGGCCGAGTCGCTGACCCTGACCGCGCTGGGCCGGTTCTCGGCCAGCCTGGCCCACGAGATCCGCAACCCGCTGGCGGCGATCAATTACGCGGTGCAGCTGCTGGAGGAATCCCGGAGCATCATCGATGGCGACCGCCGCCTGCTGCAGATCATCCACCAGCAGTGCCAGCGCACCAACGGCATCGTCGAGAGCGTGCTGGGCCTGGCCCGCCGCGAGCGCGCCAGCCCCGAGAACGTCGACCTCAACGCCTACGCACGCCACTTCGTCGACGAATACCGGCAGAACATGTCGATCGAGACCGACAGCCTGGAGGCGGTGATCGGTTCCAAGCCGGTGCAGGCGCTGGTCGACCAGCGCCACCTGCAGCAGGTGCTGACCGTGCTGGTGCAGAACGCCCTGTATTACGGGCGCCTGCCGGGCGAGTCGGCGCGGGTCCGGCTGCGCGTGTTCCAGGTCGAGAACCGGCCGATGATCGACGTGCTCGATCGCGGTCCCGGCATTCCCGAGGGCGTGGCCGCCCAGTTGTTCCGGCCGTTCTACACCACCTCCGAGCACGGCACCGGCCTGGGCCTGTACATCGCCCGCGAGCTGTGCCGCGCCAACCAGGCCAG
>SEHC01000361.1 GCA_004173415.1 Lysobacteraceae bacterium | reverse complement strand
TGGCGGCGCCGGCGACGCCGCTGAAGCCGAGCACGGCGGCGATGATGGCGATGACGAGGAAGACGACGGCGTAGTGCAGCATGATGGAGCTCCGTTGGTTGCGACGCCGGTGCGGCGGTGCAATCCATCATGCGCAGGCAAGGTGCATTTCAGGTGAGGACGGAATCCCGGGACAGGGATTGCTTCAGCCTTGTGAGGCCTTCGTCAAAAGTCACCCGCGGGCGATAACCGAAATCGCGCGTGGCCGGGGCCATGTCGTACCAGTGGGTGGTGCTCAGTTGCTCGGCCAGGAAGCGCGTCATCGGCGGCTCGCCCTTCAAGGGCAGCACTTTCCACAGCGCCTCGCAGACCGCGCCGATCCGGTAGGCGGCCTTGAACGAGAGATGCTTGTCCACCCGTGGCGCGGCGGCGGCGGCCAGCAACGCATTGAGCAGCTCGCCCATCGGCTTGGGCTCGCCGTTGGAGATGAAGTAGGCGCGCCCCGCACAGGCCGCGCCGACGGCAAGGTGCTCGAAGGCATCGAAATGGGCCTGCGCGGCGTTGTCGATGTAGGTGGTGTCGACCAGGTTGTTGCCATCGCCGACGATGCGCAGGCGCCCGGCCCTGGCGCGCTCGACCAGGCGCGGCAGGATCTGCTGGTCGCCAGGCCCCCAGATCAGGCGTGGGCGCAAGGCGACGGTGGCCAGGGCCGGGCCGTTGGCGGCAAGCACTTCCTTCTCCGCGATGGTCTTGGTTTCCGCATACGGCGCCTGGAAATCCTCGCCATACGGAACGTTGTCGGCGGTGCCGCCTTCGACCGGATGGGTGGCGCGGTGGGTCACGCTGGGCGTGGAGGTGTAGACCAGCCTGCCGATGCCATGCTCGCGGCAGGCGGCGAGCACGTTGCGGGTACCGGTGACGTTGGCCGAGTAATATCTGGCGTAACTGCCCCACGCGCCGGCCTTGGCCGCGTTGTGGAAGATCGCCTCGACGCCGTCGGCCGCGTGGCCGAGCGCATGCGCATCGGCGAGGTCGCCTTGGACCTGGCCGACGCCGAGCTGCGCGAGCACCGGATAGTGGCCGCGATTGAAGCTGATGACCTGGTGGCCGCGCTCGACCAGCCCCCGGCACAGCGCCTGGCCGAGGAATCCACCACCACCAGTGACCAGGATCTTCATTGGCTCTGAGTCTCTTGCGTGGTCGCCCAGGCCGCCAGCTTCTCGCGGCCGATCTTGGCGTTGTGGCGGATGTCGACCGGGAACCCGGGATGGCAAAGGAAGGTGTCGATGCGCGCGGTGTGCGCCTGGGCGGCCGCGATGGCGCGCAGCTCCGCAACGATCCGGTGGCGGCTTGCGCCGGGCACGCCCGGTTGCAGTTCATAGCAGAGTACCGGCGACTGTCGGCCAGCTTGGCCGACGCCGACCAGCGCGGTGCGCTTCACTTGCGGATGGGTGTTGAAGACCGGTTCCACCTGCTCGGTATACAGCGGCCCCTGCGCGGTTTCCACGCGCTGGGTCTTGCGCCCGCAGAACCACAGCCGGCCCTGTGGGTCGAAGTAGCCGACATCGCCCATGCGATGAACGATGCGTTCGCCGCCCTCGGCATCCGCCTCCCTGATCTTGGCCGCGCGCGTTGCGCTTGCGCGGTTGAAGTAGCTGTCGGTGGTGGTCGGGCCGGCGACGGTGATCTCGCCCACGACGCCGTCCTCGACCACCACGGCCTGGGCCCAGTCGCCGATCGGCGCATCGTCGATGGCGATGATCCGCACTTGGTTCGGCGCAACCGGATGGCCGACGCAGGTGCCGGCACCGGCTTCGGTGGCCGCGCGCGTGCCCTGCAACTCGCGACCCTCGATCACCGCCACCGGCAGGCATTCGGTGGCGCCGTACGGCGTCCAGAACTGCGCCTCTTCCGGCAACAGCGCGCGGATCCTTTCGACCACTTCCGGCGGCACCGGCGCGCCGGCGGAGGTGACCCGCCGGACGCCAGGCAGTTGCGCGCCATGCTCGGCCAGCACGCGCATCAGCGCCGGCGAGCCGAACAGCTGGGTCACCCCGAAACGCGCGATCGCCGCGTGCAGCTTGCGCGGATCGGCGCTGGCCGGCCGGGTCGGATCCATGTCGGGGATGATCGAGGTCAGGGCGAGCGCCGGGTCGAACAGGGCGAAGGGCGGAAAAGTCGGCAGGTCGACGCCACCGGCCTGCATGCCGAAGGCATCGCGCAGCATTTCGATCTGGGCGACGAAATGGCGATGCCGGTAGACCACGCCCTTGGGCACACCGGTCGAACCGCTGGTGAAGAGGATGCCGGCCACGTCGTCGGGCGCGGTGTCAGCCAGTTGCGGACCGGCACCGGCCCCCTGCCGCTCGATCCGCGCCAGGCGGGTCCCGCCCCAGCCCAGGCGGTGGCCGACGGTGACCAGCCGGGTGGCGCTGCGCGCCCAGCCCAGCAGCAGGCGCGCCAGGTGCGCCAGCGGGATGCCGATGAAGGCTTCGGGCCGGGCCTCGTCCAGGCATTGCTTCAACGCGCGGCGATCGATGCCCGGATCGACCAGCACCGGGACCGCGCCGGACTTGAACAGCGCGAACATCAGCAGGAAGAACTCCGGCGAAGGGCGGACCATGATTACGGTGCGCGTTCCACGAACGATGCCGTGGCCGGCCAGCCCGGCGGCGATCGCGTCGCTGCGCGCGTCCAGCTGCGCGTAGGTCAGGGCGACGTCGTAGCGGGCCATGCCGTTCCAGCGCCGACGGCCCGGACA
>SEHC01000360.1 GCA_004173415.1 Lysobacteraceae bacterium | reverse complement strand
CGGGTGGGACAGCAGTGGTATCGCTGGAGCCAGGCCGGCGGCGTGTCGCAGGCGGCCGTGGTCAAGGCCGAGAAGGATCCGCACGCCAAGCCCAAGGCCGACGCGCTGCGCGACCAGCAGTTGCGCACCCTGGAAACCCTGGCCCGCGACAAGGCCCAGCGCGAAGCGCTGGAGCTGCAGAACGAGGCCTGGCGCAAGGCCGACCCGAGCCGCGCACCGGCACCGGTCTACCTCGGCGACGAGGTGCAGCTGATCGAAACCGCGCTGTCGCCGGATGCGCGCTGGCTGCTGGTGGTCACCCGCAAGAAGGCGGCCGAAGCGGGCCAGGCCGGCAAGATGCCGCGCTACGTGACCGAATCGGGTTACGAAGAGTTCCAGGAGGTGCGCACCCGCGTGGGCCGCAACAACCCGGCGCCGCAGGCGCTGTGGCTGGTCGACCTGGCCGCAGGGGGCGGCATCCGTGAGCTGAAGTTCGACCCGCTTCCCGGCATCGCCGACGACCCGCTGGCCGCGCTGCGCAAGGCCGCCGGCAAGGATCCGCTGAAGGGCAACCGCGAAGTGCAGGTCGCCACCAGCGGGGACAATGGCGACGGCTCGACCCTGCGCTGGAGCAACGACGGCCGCAATGCGGCGGTGATGATCCGCGCCATCGACAACAAGGACCGCTGGATCGCCACGGTCGACCTGGCCGGCGCCAGGTTGCAGCCCCGCCATCGCCTGACCGACCCGGCCTGGATCAACTGGGGCTTCAACGACTTCGGTTGGCTGCCCGACAACCGCACCCTGTGGTTCCTGTCCGAGCACACCGGCTGGTCGCACCTCTATACCCAGCGCGATGGCGGCAAACCGGTGGCGCTGACCTCGGGGCAATGGGAGGCTTCTTCGGTCCAGCCCACCGCCGCGGGCGACGGGTTCCTGTTCCTGTGCAACCGGGCCCGGCCCGGCAAGTACGAAGTCTGCCGGGTGCGGGACGGCGAGGTGCGCGAGTTGACCGACCTGGGCGGGGTCGAGGACTTCACCCTTTCGCCCGACGGCAAGCGCCTGCTGCTGCATCGTTCCGCCAGTTACCTGCCCTCGCAGCTCGCCGTGGTCGATGCCGATGGCGGCAACCCCAGGCAGCTGACCGATACGCGCACGCCCGCGTTCAAGACCCGGCACTGGATCGAGCCGGAAATGGTGCGGGTGCCGTCCCGGCATGGCGCCGCGCCGGTCTGGGCCAAGTACTACGGGCCGGTCAACCCGGAACCGGGCAAGCGCTATCCGGTGGTGATGTTCGTGCATGGCGCCGGCTACCTGCAGAACGTGCACCAGCGCTACCCGGCCTATTTCCGCGAGCAGATGTTCCACAACCTGCTGGTCCAGCGCGGTTACGTGGTCCTGGACATGGATTACCGCGGCAGCGAAGGCTACGGCCGCGACTGGCGCACGGCGATCTACCGGAACATGGGCCACCCCGAGCTGGAGGACTACCTGGACGGGCTGGACTGGCTGGTGGCCAACAAGCAGGGCGACGGCGAAAAGGCCGGCATCTACGGCGGCTCCTACGGCGGCTTCCTGACCTTCATGGCCCTGTTCCGCGAGCCGGGCAGGTTCAAGGCCGGCGCCGCGCTGCGCCCGGTGGTCGACTGGACCCAGTACAACCACGAGTACACCAGCAACATCCTCAACACCCCGGAACTGGACCCGGAGGCCTATGCCAGGTCCTCGCCGATCGAGTACGCCGCCGGCCTGCAGGACCACCTGCTGATCGCCCACGGCATGATCGATGACAACGTATTCTTCCGCGATTCGGTGGTGCTGACCCAGAAGCTCATCGAACTGCGCAAGGACAACTGGGAAATCGCGCCCTATCCGCTGGAACGGCACAGCTTCACCCGTGCCGATTCGTGGCTGGACGAGTACAAGCGCGTGCTCAAGCTGTTCGAACAGAACCTCAGGTAGGCCGCCCTGGATACGCGCGCCGCGCCGGGTTTCGTCACCGCCATGGGCTGGATCTCGCTGGCCCTGGGGATCCTCGGCGTGGTGTCGGGAATCATGCAGGCGCTGATGCTGCTGGCCCTGCCGGCCGACCGCCTGGTCGCCGGGCTGCTGGCGACGCTGGCACCGGATGCGCAACTGCCGCCGGCGCTGCGCTGGGTGCTGGAACACCTCGACCTGCTCAACCTGCTGTCGCTGCTGTCCTCGGTGCTGTTCTCGCTGGTCTCCTGGGGCCTGCTCAAGCGCTATGAATGGGGCCGCCTGGGCTTCATCTGGTTCCTGGCCTGCAGCGCCGTGGCCGGCCTCGCTGGCGCCTTCGCCCTGGCCCGTGCGCCACTGCTGCTGCAGCTCCAGTCGGCCACGGCCATGGTCGTGCTGGTGGCCGCCGCGCTGGTGGCCGCGCTGCATGCGGCGATCATCTGGAAACTGCGTTCGAAGGCGGTACGCGACGAGTTCATGCGCTAGCGCGCCGCGTTCCCCGCCTGCCGCCGCCGGGCCAGCGCACGTCGCTAGAATGTCGCGCATGAAAGACATCCAGATCGTGCGTGACTACCTCACCGGGCTGCAGGACCGGATCTGCACCGCCATCGAAGCGGCCGACGGCCAGGCCCGCTTCGTCGAGGACGCGTGGACGCGGGCCGAAGGCGGCGGCGGACGCACCCGGATCCTGCGCGACGGCGCGGTGTTCGAGCAGGCAGGGATCGGTTTCTCCGATGTTTCCGGCACCCGCCTGCCGCCCTCGGCCAGCGCGTCCCGCCCCGAACTGGCCGGTGCTTCCTGGCGTGCCGTGGGGGTGTCGCTGGTGTTCCATCCGCGCAACCCTTACCTGCCGACCACCCATGCCAACGTGCGCCACTTCCGCGCCGAGCGCGATGGGCAGACGGTGGCCTGGTGGTTCGGCGGCGGCTTCGACCTGACCCCGTTCTACCCTTTCGACGAGGACGTGCTGCACTGGCACCGCACCGCCCGCGAGCTGTGCGAGCCCTTCGGCGGCGCGCAGCGCTACGACGAACACAAGCGCTGGTGCGACGACTACTTCTTCCTGCGCCACCGCGACGAGACACGTGGGGTCGGCGGCCTGTTCTTCGATGACCTGGGCGGCGATTTCGAGAGCGACTTCGCCTACCAGCGGGCCGTCGGCGACGGTTTCCTGCAGGCCTACCTCCCCATCGTCGAGCGCCGCAAGGACCTGCCCTTCGGCGAGCGCGAGCGCGAATTCCAGCTGTACCGCCGCGGCCGCTACGTCGAGTTCAACCTGGTCTACGACCGTGGCACGCTGTTCGGCCTGCAGAGCGGCGGCCGCAGCGAAAGCATCCTGATGAGCCTGCCGCCACGGGTGCGCTGGGAATACGGGTTCGCGCCCGAAGCGCAAAGCCCCGAATCACGGCTGGCCGATTACCTGAGGCCACGCGACTGGCTCGCCGAACTGGGTTGATGGCCCGCTGGCAGAGGCCCCTGCCGCGGCGCGGCAGGCCGGCCTAGTCGTCGGTGATGATGGTGATGTGGCCGTTGGTTTCCAGCAGCGCCAGCTTCACCTTGCCGATCTCCGCGCAACCCTTCTGGCGCATCGCCTCGTCGAAATCGGCCGGGCTCACCAGTTCGCGCCGGAGCACGCGATCGAAACGCCGACCATCGCGCGCCAGGACCACCGGCTCGCCCTCGACCAGGCGGTCGGCCCGCCGGCTGCGCGAGGTGAGCAGCGCGACCAGATAGTTGAGCCCGATCAAGGTCGCGGCCAGGATCAGGCCACCCAGCAGCGACACGTCCTTGCCGATCAGCGAGTTCTGCACCGCGGTGCCCAGCAGCACCAGCAGGATCATGTCGAACGGGGTGAACTGGCCGACGGTGCGTTTCCCCGACATCCGCACCAGGACCAGGAGCACGACGTAGACCACCAGCGCGCGCAGGACGAATTCCCACCACGGCATCGACAGTTCGAAGATTCCATCCATTCGTTGCACCAGGCAGTAGGAGAGGCACGGTAATGTAGCCGTTCGTTTCGCCTTGGCAGCGTGCGCAGCGATTTTTCACCGCGCAATAAAAAGCCCCGCAGACCAGGGGGGGGTCGGCGGGGCCGGGGAACTAGGCCTGGGGAGGGGCCTTCGTTCCAGAGATCACTCCAGGGGATGGGAGGGATCCGCGACAGACCTTGCATCTGTCACGGGCTATATGACCAGATCACACATGGATACTTCGTGAAGATTCCGGTTAAAAAACCGTAAGGTTTAAGGCATATTCAGTTTATTGAACTTGTCAGTACTGAATTTGGAAGACCTGCCTGACTGCAGCTATAGGCCGTAAGTAATGGGCCGCGCTTGGATTTGCCTAGTCAGCTAGTGCGCTTCGTCCCAGTTGTCCCCGACACCGCTGTCAACGACCAGCGGCACCGACAGTGTCGCGGCTTCGGCCATCCGCCGGGTCACCTGCGGCAGCAGGGTATCGACGAAATCCCGTTCAGTTTCGAATACGAGTTCGTCGTGCACCTGCAGGATCATCAGCGCGCGCTCGCGATGGTCGGCCAGCCATGCGTCCACCGAGATCATGGCGCGCTTGATGATGTCGGCCGCGGTGCCCTGCATCGGCGCGTTGATCGCCGCACGCTCGGCCCCGGCGCGCTGCCCCTGGGTGCCCTTGTTGATGTAGTCCAGGTACAGGCGGCGACCGAACACGGTTTCGACGTAGCCCTGTTCCCGGGCTTGCTGGCGGGTGCGTTCCATGTAGTCGCGCACGCCCGGGTAGCGGCTGAAATACAGGGCGATGTAATCCTGCGCCTCGCCCCTGCCGATGCCCAGCTGGCGGGCCAGGCCGAAGGCGCTCATGCCGTACATCAGGCCGAAGTTGATCGCCTTGGCCGCGCGGCGTTCGTTGCCGGTGACGTCCTCGAGCCTGCGGCCGAACACTTCGGCCGCGGTGGCCTTGTGCACGTCCACGCCCGATTCGAAGGCGCGGGTCAGGCCCGCGTCGCCGGACAGGTGGGCCATGATCCTCAGTTCGATCTGCGAATAGTCGCAAGCCACCAGCTTGCGTCCGGGCGGCGCCACGAAGGCCTTGCGGATGCGGCGGCCGTCTTCGGTGCG
>SEHC01000359.1 GCA_004173415.1 Lysobacteraceae bacterium | reverse complement strand
TGCATGCCCCGGTGGCGATCCTGCCGGCGCTGGCCCTGGGCATGTGGATAGCGCATCGCAGCGGGGTCAAGGCGCTGGACACGCTGCTGGCCGGGATCGGCGATTCCAGCATCATCCTGATGTGCCTGATCTTCCTGCTGGCCGGCGCCTTCGCCATGGTCACCAAGCAGATCGGCGCAGTCGATGCGGTGGTCTCGCTGGGCGTGGGCGCGCTGCCGCCGGCCCTGATCCTGCCGGGACTGTTCCTGGTGGCTGGATTCCTCTCCCTGGCGGTGGGTACGTCGATGGGCACGATCGCGGCGGTCGCGCCGATCGCCCTGGGGGTTTCCGACGCCGCGGGCATCGACCGGGCGCTGATGATCGGCGCGGTGATCGGCGGGGCCACCTTCGGCGACAACCTTTCGGTGATTTCGGATACGGCCATCGCCGCGGCCCGTACCCAGGGCTGCAGCGTGCGCGAGAAGTTCCGCGAGAACCTCAGGATCGCCCTGCCGGCCGCCGCGCTGGCCCTGGTGGTGCTGGCGATGGTCGGCGATGCCTCGCCGGCGCAATCGGTCGAACAGGCCTCGCCCTGGCTGGTGTTGCCCTATGTGCTGGTGCTGGTGCTGGCGGTCCTCGGCCTGGACGTGCTGGTCGTGCTCGGCATCGGCCTGGTGGTGGCGGGCCTGTTCGGCTATGCCAACGGCCCGGACTACGGGGTCGCCACGTTCGCGGCGGATATCTACGCGGGCTTCGAAAGCGTCGTTGAAATCACCTTGCTGGCCCTGTTCATCGGCGGCCTCGGCGCGCTGATCAAGGCCAGCGGCGGACTGCACTGGCTGGCCGCGCGGATCTCACGCATCGCCCGTGGCAGCAGCGGACGGCGCACCGGGGAGTGGAGCATTGCCGCGCTGGCGGCGGTGACCAACGTGTTCACCGCCAACAACACCGTGGCGATCCTGATCAGCGGCAGCGTTGCCCGCGACATCGCCGAACGCCACGCCGTCCCTCCCGCTCGCGCCGCGAGCCTGCTGGACATCTTCGTCTGCAGCGTGCAGAGCCTGTTGCCCTATGGCGCCCAGATCCTGCTGGCCGCCTCGCTGGCGGGACTGTCGCCGCTGGTGCTGGTCGGCAAGGCCCACTATTGCTGGTTCCTGCTCGCGGTGACCGTGCTGTTCATGCTGCTGCCCGGCAAGCGGCGGGCACTGGAGGCGGCCGGCGACAGGCCTGGCGGGAGCGGGGCGCCAGGCGACGCGGCCTGACGAAGGCAGCGCGCCAAGGCGCCGCGGCCTTGCAAAAGCAGGGCGCCTGGTGCCCCGGCCTGGAACGGAAACGGGGCGCCAGGCGCCCCGTTTCCATCTGCATTGGTGCGGGTCGGCTCTCAGCGCGAATTTATCTTCGACAGCAGGCGCAGGAACTCGATGTAGAGCCAGACCAGGGTCACCATCAGGCCGAAGGCGCCGTACCATTCCATGTGCTTGGGCGCGCCTTGCTCGACGCCGTTCTCGATGAAGTCGAAGTCGAGCACCAGGTTCAGCGCCGCGACCACGATGACCAGCAGGCTGAAGCCGATGCCGACGATCCCCGACTCATGGATCAGCGGGACGTTGACGCCGAAGAAGCCCAGCACGAAGGTCGCCAGGTAGACCAGGAAGATGCCCCCGGTGGCCGCGACCACGCCCAGCTTGAAGTTCTCGGTGGCCTTGATCAGGCCGCTGCGGTAGGCCATCAAAAGGGCGAACAGGGTGCCGAAGGTCAGCAGCACGGCCTGGAAGACGATGCCGTCGAAACGCAGTTCGTACACCGCCGAGATCGAACCCAGGAAGAAACCTTCGACCAGCGCGTAGAGCGGGGCGGTGACCGGAGCCCAGGTCTTCTTGAACACGGTGACCAGGGCCAGGATGAAGCCGCCGATCGCGCCGCCCAGCATGTAGCCGGTCGCGGCCGGGGCGACGGCCTGGGGCAGGCCATCGGCGCCCATGAGGATGGACTGGTTCCAGGCGAAGGCGGCGGTCAATACGCTCAGCAGGAGCAGGAAGCCGGTCTTGTTGACGGTTCCATTCAGGGTCATCGCACCCGCGTCGCGCGACACCACCGTGCCGCTGCCGAGGTCGAGGAAGGTGGATTCTTTGAGTGCCGGGTTGCCGCTGCGGATCATCGTGCCTGCTCCATTGGTTCGCGACCCTGGGGTCGGTTGCCGTCGAGGATAGCTGAAGGATGCGACGGAAACGACTGCAGGCCCCGCCCGCTGGTTTGACAGCAGCCCCGCAGGTTCCGACAATACGCGGCCTTGTTGGCTTGCACGGCGACGCGGGACCCGAGTCGGGGTATAGCGCAGTCTGGTAGCGCATCTGGTTTGGGACCAGAGGGTCGGGGGTTCGAATCCCTCTACCCCGACCATTTCAGGTGCCGATCCGATGGTTGGATGCGACAATCCCGGTCAGGGCGCCCGTAGCTCAACCGGATAGAGCACCGGCCTTCTAAGCCGGCGGTTACAGGTTCGAGTCCTGTCGGGCGCGCCATCGCGGATTCCGTCGCGACTTGTTACAATGCGCACACAGTTTCAGGGCTGTTAGCTCAGTTGGTAGAGCAGTTGACTCTTAATCAATAGGTCGAAGGTTCGAATCCTTCACAGCCCACCAAACCCGAAGCGCCCGGCCACCCCGGGCGCTTTTTTGTTGCCGGCGCGGCCGGCGCATACAATGTCCATGGACCAGCGAAAGTGGCGGAATTGGTAGACGCACTGGATTTAGGTTCCAGCGGGTAACCCCCGTGGGGGTTCGAGTCCCCCCTTTCGCACCATGCCGCGGCCGCATTCAGGGCCGCCAACCAGCTGGGCGCGCCGCAGCGCCAGGACCGGGAATGGCGGTCTCGCGCGTTTGCCCCCGCCGGGCCCAGGCGCGCCGCAGCGTGCATCGACCCTTGGCAGCAGGCGGCTGCGGCCATGGGGCCTCGCCCCACGCTGGCAGCGGACCCCGTAATCGGCGAAACTATTGCGTTGCGCCGGTGCTGCGCCAGTCCCCGCGACTGCGCCGCCGCCTACCAGATCATCAACATCGCGCCGTGGACGTTTCCGTGGCCCAGGAGTCAGTGGATATGCAAGTTTCAGTCGAATCGCTTGGCACCCTCGAGCGCCGCATGAGTTTCACCCTGCCGGCCGAGCGCCTGGATACCCACATCGGCGGCCGCCTGCGCGAGCTGGCCCGGACCGCGCGGATCAAGGGTTTCCGGCCCGGCAAGGTCCCGCAGAAGGTCATCGAGCAGCGTTACGGCCAACAGGTCCGCAGCGAGGCCCTCAACGGACTGTTGCGCGAAACCTTCGACTCGGCGGTACGCGAGCAGGCCCTGCAGCTGGCCGGCAACCCGCGCCTGGAGCCGGCCGGCGCCGGCGAACTCGAGTGGATCGCCACCTTCGAAGTGGTGCCCGATTTCGGCGACGTGGATATGTCCAAGCTCAAGGTGACCCGGCATACCGCCGAAGTGACCGAGGCCGACATCGATCAGATGATCGAGAACCTGCGCCTGCAGCGGCGCACCTTCCAGCCGGCGGCGCGGGCTGCCCAGCAGGGCGACCGCGTGGCGCTGGAGACCTGGTCGCAGGCCGGCGAAGAGCGGCTGCCTGCGTCGGGCGTGGAGAAGGGCGCCACCCTGATCGGGTCGGGCGTGATGCACCCCACCATTGAAAATGCCCTGGTGGGCATGTCCAAGGGCGAGGAAAAGGACGTCAGCGTCGATTTCCCGGCCGACTGGCGCGTGGCCCAGCTGGCCGGCCGCCAGGTCCGGGTCTACCTGAAGGTCACCGAGGTCTCCGAATCGCTGCTGCCGGAAGTGGACAAGGAGTTCGTCCGCAGCTTCGGGGTCAAGGGCGGCGACCTGGAGCAGTTCCGCTCCGATATCCGCAGCAACCTGGAGCGCGAGCTGAAGGGCGCGCTGATGACCCGCCTGCGTCGCGAGGTCGGGGAGCAGCTCATCGCCGCCTATTCGCACGTCGAGATGCCGCCGCGCCTGGTCGAGAACGAGGCCCGCGCCATG
>SEHC01000358.1 GCA_004173415.1 Lysobacteraceae bacterium | reverse complement strand
TGCTCGCCCTTCTTGATGTCGGCGATGGCGAAAACACCATTGCCGTGGATTGCGGACTGGCGGGCTTCGATCTTGCGGGGCATGGGAGGTTCCGGCGTGGGTTGCGGCCATTGTCGCCTGCCAGGGGCATCCGCCGCCACGCATCGGCGAGCGGATGTCCTGTCCTGGCCCAGGCCGGCGTTTGCTTGGCATCCCCCACGCGAGCGCTCCCGATGCAAGCCAGATTCCTCCTCATCCCGTCCGTGGCCCTGTTGCTGGCCGCATGCCAGCCCGCGCCGGCGGCCAAGGCGATCAGTCCGCCGGCGCCCGACCTGGTGGCCCAGGGCGAGTACGTGGTGAAGCTGGGCGGGTGCAACGACTGCCATACGCCAGGCTATGCACCTGCCGCGGGCAGGATCCCGAAGGAGCAATGGCTGACCGGCTCGTCCCAGGGTTTCATGGGGCCGTGGGGCACCACTTACCCGAGCAACCTGCGGCTCAGCGTATCCAGGCTGAGCGAATCCGAATGGATGGCCTACAGCAGCAGCTTCCATACCCGCCCGCCGATGCCGGACTTCACCGTCCGTGACCTGGCCGAGGAAGACCGCCGTGCGTTGTACCGCTTCATCAGTTCGCTGGGACCCGCCGGAACCGAGGCGCCGGCCTACCTGCCGCCCGGCCAGGCGCCTCCCGCCCCCTACGTCCAGATGGTCCTGCCTGCCCCTGCATCTGCCACGGCAAGTCCGGAAGAACAGGCCGCCCACCCCGGTCCCGCCTCCTGAACAAGCACCCGCTTGGCCGCGGCGGCGCTAAAGCGTACAATTTCGGTACGCTTTAACGGCCCGCCGCCCATGCTCCGCGTCACCAAGCTCACCGATTACGCCACCGTCGTCCTCACCGTGCTCGCCGCGCGTCCGGGCGAGGTGCTGAGTGCGGCCGACCTGGCCGAAACCGCGGGCCTGGAAGCGCCCACCGTCAGCAAGCTGCTCAAGCCGCTGGCCCAGGCCGGCCTGGTATCCAGCCAGCGTGGCGTGCGCGGCGGCTACCGGCTCAGCCGTGACGCCGGCCAGATCACCCTGGTCGAGATCGTCGAGGCCATGGAAGGCCCGTTGGCGATGACCGAATGCAGCCAGCACGACAGTCATTGCGGCATCGCCCACCAGTGCGGCGTTCGTGCCAACTGGCGCCTGATCAACGACGTGGTGGCCGACGCGCTGCGCGGGGTGACCCTGGCGCAGATGTTCAAGCCGCCGTCCTCCCCTTTCCCCGACAGCGCGCGACGCAGCATCGCCGTGCACGTCGCCACCAGCTAACCGAGCAGGCAGCCCCGTGGCCACCGAAACAATCCCCAATCCCCCAGTCCCCCTGAAGAACGCGGGGATCATCGAACAGCTGGGCCGTCGCTACGACGCCGGCTTCGTCACCCAGATCGAGACGGACAGCTTCGAGCCCGGCCTCGACGAGGACGTGGTCCGCGCCCTGTCGGCCAAGAAGCAGGAACCGCAGTGGATGACCGACTGGCGGCTGGCCGCCTACCGCCACTGGCTGACCATGCCGGTGCCGCATTGGGCGAAGCTGAACATCGCCCCGATCGACCTGCAGTCGGTCAGCTACTACTCGGCGCCCAAGGCCAAGTACGCCTCGCTGGACGAGGTGCCTAAGGAGCTGCTGGACACCTACGACAAGCTCGGCGTGCCGCTGCACGAACGGGCCAAGCTGGCCGGGGTCGCCGTCGACGCGGTGTTCGATTCGGTCTCGGTCGGCACCACGTTCCGCAAGGAACTGGCCGAGAAGGGCATCATCTTCTGCTCGATGAGCGAGGCCGTGCGCGAGCACCCCGAGCTGGTCAGGCAGTACCTGGGCAGCGTGGTTCCGGCCGGCGACAACTACTTCGCCGCGCTCAACGCCGCCGTGTTCTCGGATGGCAGCTTCGTTTTCATCCCCAAGGGGGTGCGTTGCCCGATGGAGTTGAGCACCTATTTCCGCATCAACTCGGGCCACACCGGCCAGTTCGAGCGCACCCTGATCATCGCCGAGGACAGGAGCTACGTGTCCTACCTGGAAGGCTGCACCGCGCCGATGCGCGACGAGAACCAGCTGCATGCCGCGGTGGTCGAGCTGGTGGCCCTGGATGACGCCGAGATCAAGTACAGCACCGTGCAGAACTGGTACCCGGGCGACGAGAACGGGGTCGGCGGCATCTACAACTTCGTGACCAAGCGGGCCGAATGCCGCGGCGCCCGCAGCAAGGTCAGCTGGACCCAGGTCGAGACCGGCTCGGCGATCACCTGGAAGTATCCGTCCTGCGTACTGCTGGGCGATGACTCGACCGGCGAGTTCCACTCCGTTGCCCTCACCCACCATCGCCAGCAGGCCGACACCGGCACCAAGATGATCCACGTCGGCAGGAACACCAAGTCCAAGATCGTCAGCAAGGGCATCAGCGCCGGCCGCAGCCAGAACAGCTACCGCGGCCTGGTCAAGGTGGAGAAATCGGCCACCGGCGCGCGCAACCACACCCAGTGCGACAGCCTGCTGATCGGCAAGCAGTGCGGCGCCCATACCTTCCCCTACATCGAGGTCAAGCACCCCGATGCGACCGTCGAGCACGAGGCGACCACCTCGAAGATCTCCGACGACCAGATGTTCTACTGCCGCTCGCGCGGCATCAGCCAGGAAGACGCGGTATCGCTGATCGTCGACGGATTCTGCAAGCAGGTGTTCCGCGAACTGCCGATGGAATTCGCGGTGGAAGCGAAGAAGCTGCTCGAAGTCTCGCT
>SEHC01000357.1 GCA_004173415.1 Lysobacteraceae bacterium | reverse complement strand
GCCGCGCCGTGTCCAACTTCCTGTCCGGCCACTTCACCCAGTACGTCGACTACGACTTCACCGCCAAGCTCGAGGACGAACTGGACGCGGTGTCGCGCGGCGAGGAGGAATGGATCCCGCTGATGGAGCGGTTCTGGGCCCCGTTCAAGGAAATGGTCGACGACAAGATGGAATCGGTGGACCGCAGCGAGGCCACCGGCGCGCGCGAACTGGGCACCGATCCCAAGAGCGGCAAGCCGGTCAGCGTGCGGCTGGGTCGTTTCGGCCCCTACGCGGCCATCGGCAGCACCGCCGAAGACGCCGAGGACAAGCCGAAGTTCGCTTCGCTGCGCCCGGGCCAGAGCATGCACACCATCAGCCTGGAGGACGCGCTGGAACTGTTCCTGATGCCGCGCGCGCTGGGCCAGGACAAGGACGAGGACGTCAGCGTGGGCATCGGCCGCTTCGGTCCCTTTGCCAAGCGCGGCAGCATCTATGCCTCGCTGAAGAAGGAAGACGACCCCTACACGATCGACCTAGCTCAACGGCCGCATCCCCAAGGACCGCGAGCCCGCCTCGCTGAGCCTGGAGGAAGTGGTCAAGCTGATGGAGGAAACCGGCAAGCCGATGCGCAAGGGCTTCGGTGCCAAGAAGGCGACGGCGAAGAAGGCCGCGGCGAAGAAGGAAGCGGCCCCGCGCAAGGCCGCGGCCAAGAAGGCGACCAAGAAGGCCACCGCCAAGAAGACCGGCAAGAAGACCGCCGGCAAGACCGCCAAGAAAGCCATCAAGAAGGCCGTGGCCAAGGCCACCGGCAAGACGCCGGCCAGCAAGGCCGTTGTCGACGACGCACCCTTCTGACCGGGTCCAGCCTGCGCTGACAGCCCGGAGTTTGCCGCCGGCAGCCTCACCGGCAATGAATCCGCGATAGCCGCCTCCATCGCCACCGGCACGGCCCGGTGATGGCGGCGCTGAGGTAGGCTTCGCCCATGGACTCGCCCCTCTTCACTCCCGCCGAAGCCGCCAGCGTCGTGCGCCATGGCGGGGTCATCGCCTATCCGACCGAAGCCGTCTGGGGACTGGGCTGCGAGCCCCGCGACGAGGGCGCGGTGATGCACCTGCTGGCGATCAAGCAGCGCGAGGTCGACAAGGGCCTGATCCTGATCGCCTCGCACCTGGACCAGTTGCGCCCTTTCCTCGATATCGCCCGCCTGCCGGGCGCGCGTCTGGCTGAAGTACTGGCCAGCTGGCCCGGACCGCACACTTGGGTAATGCCCGCCTCAACCCAAGCGCCGCCCTGGATCACCGGCGCCCATGCGGGCATCGCCGTGCGCATCAGCGCCCACCCGACCGTGGTCGCGCTGTGCGATGCCTGCGGCGGGGCGCTGGTCTCGACCAGCGCCAACCTTGCCGGGCAACCCGCGCCGGTCCTGCGGGACGCGCTTGACCCGGCCCTGGTGGCCGCCGTCGACGCTGTGACGACCGGTGAAACCGGAGGCCTGGGCTCGGCCACGCCGATCCGCGATGCGCTCGACGGACAGGTCCTGCGAGCCTGAACCAAGGCCGCGGACGTGCTTTTACGCGGTGGCCGATACGCGCAAGATGCGGGCATGGATTCAATCCGCCCGTGGCTGCTGTCATCGACCCTGCTGGTAGTGGCCGGCCTGCTGGCCGTGCCCTGCCAGGCGGCGGAGGTCACCATCTACCGATGCGTGGGGCCTGGCGGGCAGTTGACCTTGCGCGATTCGCCCTGCGCCGAAGGCGAGCGGCAGCAGGTCCGCGCCATGCAGCGCCCCACCGATCCGGCCCCCGCGCCCGCGCCTGCCCCCAGGCCGGCGCCTGCGCCGGCGCCGGCGGTCGCACCGGTGCGCGAAGTGCAGATCGTGTACCGCAATGCGCCGCGCCCCCTATACGAATGCGTGGACAACGAGGGCAGGCGTTACACCAGCGACAATGGCGAAGGCAATCCGCGCGCGGTGCCGCTGTGGACGCTCGGCTATTCGGGCTGGTCGCGGCACGGTGGCGGCCAGGGGCATCACGGCCGCCCGCCCGGCGACACGCATCCCCCGCACCCCGGTTACATCGTCCCGGCCGGCAGCACCTGGATCCGCGACGAATGCCACCCGCTGCCGCAACAGGAAGTCTGCGACCGCCTGTCCGACCGCCGTTATGAAATCATCCGCCGCTACAACAGCGCGCTGCAGAGCGAGCGGCGCGCGCTTGAACTGGAACAGCGCGGCATCGATGCGCGCATCGCCAACGACTGTGGAAACCCATGATGAAATCCCCGCACCACCCGATCCTCGCCCTGCTGTCCTGGGCGACCCTGTCGCTGTGCCTGCTGCTTCCGGGCGGACGCGCACTGGCCGATGAGGTCGTGTTCTACCGCTGCACCGATGCGGCCGGCGCACTCACCCTGCAGAACATGCCCTGCCCGAAGGGCCAGCAGCAGCAGAAGAAGGTGATGCAGAGCGTCACCACGGTGCCGATGGGCGTGGCCAGCACGCCGGCGGCCGCCGCGTCCGCGGTATCACCCCCGGACACGCACGCGGCAGCGCCGGCGGTTCCCGGTGACGCAGCGACGACGACGCCTTCGGGAATCATCAGCGCCGAGCCGGCGCCTGCGCCGATCGCCGACAAGGACCGGCTGCCGCCGCCGGTGCTGTTCCAGTGCACCACCCACGACAAGGACAGCTACATCACCGAAAGCGACGAGCCGCAGTCGCGCTGCGTGACCCTGCAGACCGTGGGCCTGGATGGAAACCCGCAGACCGGCGCGGGCGAGGCCTGCGAGATGATGCGCGACACCTGCGCGCGGGTCGCCGACGGCGCCCTGTGCGAGGCCTGGAAGAAGCGCATCGGCGAAACCGAGGTCGCCTGGCGTTTCGCCCGACCGGAAAATGCGGCGAAGAACCAGGCCGAGTTCGATCGCGTAAAGAAGATCGTCGCCCAGAGCCAGTGCGGCGCCAGCCCGTGACCCGGGCTTTACGGGCGCCGACACCGGCGCGGGGGGCCCGCCAGGGCCCGCCAGTGGCGACTGGCCTCTCAGGCGTCCCGGTACAGGCGGGGGACGCGCTGCAGGCCGCATAGCAGCCGGTAGGCGCTGGTGTTGCAGGGTGCGGCGAGTTCGCCGACCCGCACGTTCGCACCCCACAGCTCCACCCGGCTGCCGCGGTCGGCGTGAGGATGGTCGGTCAGGTCCACGGTCAGCATGTCCATCGACACGCGGCCGATCAGCTTGCCGGGCTGGCCGTCGATCATCACCGGCGTGCCGCTGGGCGCGAACTGCGGGTAGCCATCG